>JAEMQC010000025.1 GCA_022758985.1 Campylobacteraceae bacterium | reverse complement strand
ATCTTCGCTAAGCCCTAGAGCCTCGTTTAATCTCACTACAGGTATTTGCTCGCCTCTTAGGCTTACAAACTCCCCTTTACCTTTTAGCATATGGACTATCTCTTTTGGCGGCACAAACGACTCTACTACGCTAAGCGTAGGAATAATAAATATATCGTTTGCGCTTTTAACGAGCATACCATCTATAATAGCTAGGGTCAGAGGCAGTATAATTGAAAACGTACTTCCTTTTCCAAGCTCGGAGCTTATTTCGACCTTACCTCTTAGTTTTTCTATCGATGTTTTTACGACATCCAGACCGACGCCTCTACCGGATATATCGCTAACAACTTTTGCCGTAGAAAAGCCGGGCTGCATAATGAGAGCGTATATTTGTTGGTCATTTAGTACATTATCGGCAGATATTAGCCCTCTCTCCACCGCTTTTGAGAATACTGCATTTTTATCTATGCCTCTTCCATCATCCGATATACTGATAATTATATTGCCACTCTTGTGATAGGCTCTCAGAGTTATCGCACCTTCTTTGTCTTTGCCAGCGCGCACCCTATCGTCTGCGCTATCCTCTAGTCCGTGATCGATAGCATTTCTTATCATATGGACTATCGGGTCAGAGAGGGAATCTATCATCGTCTTGTCTATTTCCGTATCTTCACCTTGAATAACAAGCTTGATTTCTTTGCCAGTTTTCTTAGCCGTATCTCTGGCTACTCTCTTCATTTTCTCGAAAGTATCCCTGATGGCAACCATCCTAAGAGACATTACCCTGTCTTGTATTACCTTAGTTATCTTGGATAGTATCTCTATCGTTTTATTAATACTAGGGTCGCCCAAATCTTTTATTTTGTCGTTTTGAGCTATAAAATTTTGAGCTATAACGAGCTCGCCGACGGTATCAAAAAGCTCATCCAGCTTTGCCGTATCTATTTTAATATAGGATTTTTGCTGGGTTTGTTGTTCGCCCAAGCCCTTTTTGTCTTCTTTTTGTGACCCCTCTTTTATGACCTGCCTTTGCGGCTCTTTATCCTGTTTTGGGCTTGGCGCCGCATCTTCGCTAGCCGCCTGCTCGACCTTGGATTTTGTTTTTGGAGCGCTATTTTGTATTAGCGTCACATTATACTCATTGTCAAACAAAAACTCAAAAATCTCTTCGATTTCGCTTTGTGTCTTATCTGTTTCTAGGATTATCGATACGTTACTAAATAGCGACTCTTCCGAGTTGAAGTTCTCCAAAGAAGGAATGTTTTCGCAATTCCAGTAGCTCTCTATAATGTTTCCAGATTCGGAGAGTATTCTAAAGAAAAGATTGTGGTCGTACCCTCTAAAGTAAATATCCTTATCAAGCGTCAGCTCCACAAGATATACGCTTCTTTCACCCGTTGGATTTGCAGCTGCAACGCTTTGCTTAAGACCTTCGGCTAAACTCTTATCACACTCTTTTGGCGAAGAAGTTTCAGTTTGAATTTCTCCAAATTCCGCCGCCAAATCATGCATCGGCTCAGCCGGCGTATCTGCGCAAGATGTGCTTTTTGCATCCAACATATCTACAATTGCCGCAAGGCATGCATCATACCCATCCGGCACACCGGCCACTTCATTCACCTCGTAAGACATCGTCTCTTTTATTATATCGACGCCGTTTAATAAAACGTCAACTGCGCCTTCAGGCAATGCGGCGTCGGTAGATCTAAAGTGATCTAACAAATCCTCGAAGTGATGTACAAAACCGCCAAGTCTTGTAAAACCGAATGCATTTGCATTTCCTTTAAGGGTATGGACGCCTCTAAAAAGCTCGTTTAGTAGCTCTTTATTGGACGAATCTGCCTCAAAATCTATAATGTCAGAGTCGAGCTTCTCTATAATTTCTCCGGCTTCTTCGATAAAAATCGCCTTTAACTGCTCTCTACTCATAACATATCCAATTTGCTTTACCAAATTTTTTGAAAGAATACTCTTTATTGTCGAGTATATTTATTTTTATAGACGGTTTACTTTTTTTTAGGCTGATAAGAAAAGCGATAATGGCCGACGAAGTCGGAAAATCATCATCTGCGTCTTCAAAGCCCACTTCTTCTATATACTCAAGCCTAGGGAGTACAAACTTCTTTAACTCCTCAATCTCGTCATATTTGAGGTCAAGAGAGATGTTTAGTCTATCGCCGTCTATTTGCATTTTTAAAACTCTTTCAAATCACTTTCATCAAGCGGAAATATCTCATCCGCATTTTTAGAAGGCTTCTGCGCCTGTGGTCTTGGGGTCGGTTTTGAAGCTATATGCTTAACATCTTTTTTGAGTTCCATTTTTGGGCGTGAAGAAGATTTTTGATGTACACCGATTTGATTTACGTCTATACCGACTATTTTTGCAAGTGCGGCTACCGCTTCTAGCGCTGCCGCCGCTTGTGCGTTTAGCTCTTCTGAAGCTGCCGCTGCCTCTTCTGAGTTTGCGGCCACTTGTTGGGTTACTTGGTCTATTTGACTCACAGCTACATTTAGCTGAGCTAGGCCTTCGGCTTGCTCTCTTGAAGAGAGGGCAACCTCACCGATAAGGTCTGATACTTTCTTGACCTTGTCGTCTATCTCTCTAAAGGAGTTACTTGCAAGATTTGCCATCTCTGAGCCTTTTTTGATTTGAGTAACGGCTTCTTCAATAACTACGCCCGTCTCTTTTGCGCTATTTGCGGCTCTTTGAGCTAGGTTTCTAACCTCATCGGCAACAACGGCAAAGCCTAGACCGTGTTCACCTGCGCGTGCCGCCTCTACAGCTGCGTTTAGAGCAAGAAGGTTTACTTGGAAAGCTATTTGGTCTATTGTTTTTACTATGTTTGCTATCTTAGCTGCAGACTCGGTAACTTCTTTCATCGACCCTACGAGTTCTTCGCCTTTGGCTAGACCCTCTTTTGCGGCTGCGTTTGCTTGTTTTGCGAGGATGTCAGCTTGTCTTGCGTTTTCGGTATTGGAAGTAACACCAGCAGTAGTCTCTTCAAGAGCAGCGCTTACTTCCTCTACGCTGTTTGCCTGTTCGCTAGCTCCTTGCGCTAAAGACGCCGAGCTAGAAGCGATTTGATCGGAAGC
>JAEMQC010000085.1 GCA_022758985.1 Campylobacteraceae bacterium | reverse complement strand
CACAACCACGATTTGCGTCGCTAATTTGTACAAGAGCTCCAATCTTTCTTTTATATCCTCAAGACTATCCGCTACTTTTAGATGTGTGTAGTAGCCATCTTCCTACTCTGCAACATCAAATATAAAGCCATTTTGCCTAGTAATCTCATAAATAAATGAGCAAAGATTAAAAAGATAAAAATATGAATCGCTGCCGTTTTTGTCTTTAAAAGATAAAAAAAGTTTTACGACTTTTATGGCATCCAAGGTGAGTGTATTTTGTTTTATAGCAGAAGTGTTAAAACTGCTTTTTAGCTCGCCTATAAACGGTGAAGTGATTATAAAAACTGGCTCTTTATCGTTGTAGTGAAAACCAATAGTTGCTTCTTTGAAAATCTTTTCAAAAAGCTCGCTATCTTTTGTAAAGATGGGAGATAGAATATACAAAGACTCCCTGTTGTATTTTTTGTAAAACTCTGCGTGAATCTCTTTGAAGCTTCTCTGTAGATATGGCACGGAGTCTGGGAGCATCGAAATGATAAAAGGCAGATAATCTTTTTGTGCTAGTGGTTCTGGTGATTCTCTGGAAATTTGTGGTTTATCTTTTTGCGTTTGAATCAAAACACTGTTTTTGATTTGCAAAATCTCGCTGATTTTAAACTCCTGCTTTAGATTTAGCCCCCTTAGATCAAAAATCAAAAAAGGATTTTTGTCAATCTCATTTACTATCACAAAATACAAAGCAGCCAGATGCTTGCAAGGGTCGCCCCAATCAGGGCATGAGCAATCTCTTTTGAGTTTACCCCAGTTTTTTGGGAAGATATCAATACTCTTAGCTTCTAGGTTTGCCAAAAATCCATCACCCAAGAGACCATTTAAAATATCTGCCAAAAATGATGGATTGTTTTTGATTGTATCGATGATTATGGCTTTTGTTTCTTCTTCAAAAGGCGTAAAAAATATACTGGTTTTGTAAAGACTCTGCCCTTGAATTCTAGCTTCTACCTTGGAGTTTTCGATTTTTATGCTTTTGACTTTGCCGGTGTTGGCGTAACTTTTGCCTCTATTTAGCCTACCGCTATCGGAGCTGTAGTGCTTGTTGAGCGCATCCAAAAAGAGCTTGCCCCAAGGGGTGGTGCCGTAATTCATCGTCTATCCTAACTTCAAAAATCTGGGCTTTGGGCGCACTATAAACCCTAATTTGCTATTTTATCTTCTCAAGGTTGTATTTTTAGGCGCTTTGGTTTTTGATGGTTCTACAATTTGCGAGAAGCGATGTAGTCTTTTAGCGATGTGCGGCTGATACCCAGCTGCCTTGCTAGGGCGCTTATGTTTCTGCTTGTTTTTAAAAACTCCACTATTTGGGGCAAGTAGACGTCATATTTTGATTTTGAACGACTACCTTGCGGGCGACCAAGCTTCGAGCGTCCCATCTCTATATTTTTACTCCTTGCGAGGCTTAGCTTTGCAAGGAGCGTGTTTGCGGGCATCTGCGGATATAGCCTCTCACCATCTTGAACGCACAAAATCTCACAATTTTTATCAAATATTTTTGCCAGTATCTGCACAAGCTCCCCAACTCTCCAGCCTAGAGTTTCGATAGATGTTACGATGATTTTGTCGCCATTTTGCAAAGTGTTCAAAAATGACAAAAAACTCTTCCTCTCTCCAAGCTCATCTTTTTGCATACTATCATCATAAAAGATATTATCGATGCTCATCGACTCCGATAATGCATGGTTTCTAAGCATCAACTCTTCGTTGACGACATTTTTATTTTTTTGGTTAATTCTTATTACGCAATAGTTCACCGCTTCACACCTTTTGACGAAACTACTACTATTTTATCATTTTTTTATCGTCATTCAAAATAAAAGTAATATTAGATAGAATAAAACCTATCATAAGTTAAGCATATTTTAGGAGGTAGCCGTGGAGCGGATAAAACACTTTCCGATTCCTTTTTTTGCCGTAGTGATGGGGCTTAGCGGTCTTGCAATCGCTTATCAAAAAGCGCATCACCTGTTTGGCGCACCGAAAATTATCTATGAAATACTGATGTTTTCGGCGGCCGCTGCTTTTTGCGTTATTGCGATTTTTTATCTTGCGAAAGCATTTTTGTTTTTTGATGAGGTAAAAGCGGATTTTTTACATCCGATTCGGATTAATTTTTTTGCAGCAGTTTCCATATCCCTGCTGCTTCTTGCGATTAGCTTTTATTTTTACTATCCGCTTGTAGCTATGGTGCTTTGGGCGTTTGGGACGATAATCCATCTATTTATGACTTTTTATGTCGTGAGCTTCTGGATTCGTCACAACTTTGAGATAGCTCACACCAATCCTGCATGGTTTATCCCGATAGTCGGTAACGTACTTGTCCCCGTAGTGGGCGTGGACTTTTTGCCAAAAGAGGTATCGCTTTATTTTTTTAGCGTCGGGATGTTCTTTTGGATTGTGCTTGGCACCATTATCTTTTATCGCATCGTGTTTCACCATCAGCTTCCTCAAAAGTTTATCCCAACCCTTTTTATTTACATCGCCCCTCCGGCCGTCGGTTTTGTGGCGTATATGAGAATATTTGGCGCGTTTGATTTTACGGCGATGTTTTTACTCAATATGGCGCTATTTTTTACGGTGTTACTCTTTTTTATGGGGCGTAGCTTTACGGGACTGAAGTTTTTTATCTCCTGGTGGGCGTTTACCTTTCCGCTTGACGCTGTGGCTATCGCATTTATGAGCGCTTATCAGATTAGCGGCTCTATGTTTTACGGCGTGCTAGGGTGGGTATTTTTGGCTATCGCAACGTTCGTTGTCAGCTATGTTGCGTTTGTGACGGCGGTCAATATCAAGAAAAAAGAAATTTGCGTAGAGGAGTAGAAAATGAATAAGATTTTAATTGCTTTGGTTGCTGCAGTATCGCTATTTGTGGGCGCCATAGTCGGCGCTTTTTTTATCCAAAACTTTGCAAAACAGGCTATGATACTAGAGCATAAGAGTCCGTATGATTACAACAAGACGGTAGAGACAATAGTGAGCCGTATCAATTCACAACAGGGCTTGAAAGTCATATCGGTAATAGACAAAGCAGATGAGATAACAAAGGGCCGCGCGGCAGATGTCGGCAA
>JAEMQC010000073.1 GCA_022758985.1 Campylobacteraceae bacterium | reverse complement strand
GCTGAAGAACATAAACGATGCGCTAAAGGGGCGTGGCATACACTACTACCGCCCCGCCCTCTCGCCCAAAAATTCGCTTTTTTTCGCTAATATTACGAAAAAACGGGGGTTAAACGACTATGAGAATAAGATCCACTCACGCTCCCTACATAGCGAATAAAATCACACTCGACCTACTAAACAGCGGACTTGTTCAGATGAAACAGGGTATAGACCCGATAAAAGCAGCATGTCTTAAAGTAATCGACGAAGACCTGGACTTGGAGCTCGCCGTAGACGATAAGGTAAGAAAGCTGCTAGAACAAAACGAAGAGGAAATCGAGTTTTTGAGTCCGGATAGAAAACAGCTATTTTGGATGGTAAAAAGAAAAGTTGCGGCCGAGATGGGGCTTATCCTTGAGCAAGAAGAGCGCTTCAACTCTATGGCGCACAAGATACTGGATGAAATCTGGAATGACGATCTAGCCGACTACAATGTGTCTGAAACAAGAATAAAAACCATCATTGTAAAAGCGATGCTTGATTTTGTAAAAGGCCAAGATTCGATAGAGGACGCAGTAAAAGAGAAGGTAAGAAACTATAAGAGATCGCTCGTAGAGGGCAGCGAAGAGTATGAGATAGTAGTGCAAAAACTGTACGAAGATGAACTAAAAAGAAGAGGGATGCTGTGAAAGTAGCGCTTTATCTAGAAAACGGAATATATCTTGAAGGCATCTCATTTGGCGCAGAGGGTACGAGTGTCGGTGAAATAGTGTTTAATACATCCCTTACCGGGTATCAAGAGATTATTTCCGATCCTAGTTACGCCGGACAATTTATCACTTTTACGATGCCGGAAATCGGGAACGTCGGCGTAAACGATGATGATGAGGAGAGCAGAGGCGTATACGCAAAAGCCGTAATAGTCAGGAACTATCAGTCGGATTATTCCAACTTTAGAGGTACCCAAAATCTCTCTAATTATCTAAAAAGACACGGTATTATCGGTATATGCGGTATAGATACCAGATTTTTGACCAAAGTGATGAGAGAAGAGGGGGCTATGCCTGCTATCGCCTCTACGGAGTGTTTTGACAAAGAAGAGCTCGCCAAAAAGCTGGCCTCTAGCCCAAAAATCGGCGATATCAACTACATAAAAGAGGTAAGCACTAAAGAGAGCTATATTCACACTCAAGCCGCTTGGAACGAGGCCAATTTTTGCTATCGCAAGCCGTGCGGCGATTTGAAAAAAATCGTAGCTTACGATTTCGGTGCAAAGCTAAACATACTAAATGAGCTGGCGGAAGCGGGGGCTGCGGTAGAGGTCGTACCTCATCACACTAAAGCCGAGGGAGTAATCGAGAGATTTAAAAGCGGTGAAGTAAAAGGGGTGTTCCTATCGAACGGCCCGGGCGACCCGTTGGTACTAAAAGATGAGGTAGCCGAGATAAAAAAACTGATAGCGGCAGATATTCCGATATTCGGCATCTGTCTTGGACACCAGCTTCTCTCTATCGCTTTTGGATACCCGACATATAAGCTAAAATTCGGCCATCACGGCGGCAACCATCCGGTCAAAAACCTAAAAACAGGCGGCGTAGAGATAACGGCGCAAAACCATAACTACAACGTACCGAACGAAATATTGGAAGTTGCCGAGCCTACGCATATCAATCTATTTGACGATACGATAGAGGGTCTTAGATACAAAAATAAAAACGTATTTAGCGTACAGTTCCACCCTGAGAGCTCTCCGGGACCGCACGAGAGCAAATATCTATTCAAAGAGTTCGTAGGAGCTCTTTGATGCTTTATACCCTCTTTTCTCCATCGGAGGCAAAAGAGGAGGGTGGGAGCCTCTCCCCGATAAACTCTAAATCATTCATTTTCCCATCCCTTTACGAAAAAAGAGCCAAGCTTCTAAAAAAGTTCGATGAACATAAAAGTGCGCTTGACGAGCAAGGTTTGCTGGAGTTTTTTGAGCTAAAGGTGCTTGAGCAAGATAGCGAGCTAAGAGAGAGCATATTTGATCTTCCTACAAGGAAGGCACTTCTTAGATATAGCGGCGTCGCATATAAGGCGCTTGACTTTTACTCTTTGTCGCCGGACGCAAAAACATATCTTTTTGAAAAAGTGCTTATATTCTCAAATCTTTTTGGGCCCGTTTTGGGATCCGACGAGATACCGAACTACAAGCTAAAACAAGGCGCTAAAATAGCCGGGGTAGACGCCGCAAAGCACTACAAAAAAGAGTTTTCGCAAGCCCTGGACGAGATGTTTGAGGGTGCCGAGCTCTTAGATCTTAGAGCGGGATACTATGAGAAGTTTTATGAGCCGAAAGTAAAAAGCCTAAAGCCAAAATTCCTAAAAGGCGGCAAAGTCGTCAGCCATAATGCAAAAGAACACCGCGGACTCTTCTTGAGAGAGGTTGCAAAAAGCGGTGCCGAGTCGCTATCCGATGTCTTAACTATAGAGTTTAAAAGCCTAAAGCTTGTCGAGCTGTTTGAAAAAAACAACTGCATAGAGCCACTCTTTGAGACAGCCTCCTTCTGACCCCAAATCGTAAAAAAGTTTATTTATAGTTTCTAGTTGTAGAATAAATTTAGACCCCTAAACCAACCTGAAGGCTGCAAAGATGATGTTTGCAAAACCCGAAGTACCGAACGACCCTCGCTATAAAGCTCTGGATAGGGCTATGAAAAAGCTAGGCTACGCAAAATCCTCACTCATAGAATCCTTGCACGCTGTGCAAGAAGCTTTCGGCTTTTTGGACGACGAGCCGATGAAGTTTGTGGCCGCCTCTTTGAGGCTGCCGCCATCCAAAGTCTACGGCGTGGCGACTTTTTACCACTACTTTACACTAAAACCCGCAGGTGAACATACATGTGTCGTCTGTACGGGGACTGCGTGCTATATCAAAGGCGCCAACAAGATAGTCGACGCCGTCTGCAAAAAACACAAAATCAAAGCTGGAGAGACGACAAAAGACGGCAAACTATCGCTTGTAACCGCTAGATGCATAGGATGCTGCGGTATCGCTCCGGCCGCCGTATTTGACAAAGAGGTGCTAGGTACGCTTGATGAAGAAAAAACGCTAAGTAATACCATCCGCAACTAAAAACATTAACTACCCAACTTTTCACACCAAAAG
>JAEMQC010000027.1 GCA_022758985.1 Campylobacteraceae bacterium | reverse complement strand
ATTCCGCCGACGATAAACGAAAACTGGATGCACTTTTGTCAAAAAAATATGAGCCTATATATTTTGTAAAAGATAGCGCTCTTGCGGCAAACAAGGAGCTTTTTGCAAAATACAAAAAAGAAAAAGAAGCTTATGAGTTGATAGCTGCCGAGACTACACTCGATTCCCAGGTGTTCGAGAGAGTGTTCAAATCTTTTGACGAGTCGCTTCCGGCAAAAACGAGTGGCTATCTGGAAGATTTGTATCTATCCGTCAAAAAGATGCTAGATATAACGCTTTTTGTTGTAAATAACTCCGATATAAAAGTCAAAACAGTGTTTATCGTACTGTTCGCCGTTGTCGTTATCTATATAATAAAGAGCTGGCTTACGTTAAAGGTAGTTCCCGGCTATTTTGAGAGAATAGGCAAGGGCGGTGAGCACTACGAGCATATAAGATTTATATTCTCCAAAGTGATAGGCGTTGCGGCATATTTGATTATATTTTTTGTTATTTTGAGCGGCTTTGGACTCTCTTTGACTAATTTTGCCATTATAGTTTCGGCTCTTTCCGTCGGTATTGGTTTTGGTTTGCAAGGTGTCGTTTCAAACTTTATATCCGGCGTTATTCTTTTGTTTGAAAACTCCATTAAGATAGGCGACATTTTAACTCTTCCGGACGGTCGTACAGGCGTCGTAACATCGGTCAACCTCAGAACCACAAACATCAAGACCAGCGACGACGTCGTAATACTTATACCAAACTCCAATATATTTTCGGGGCAAATAGAGAATCTGACAAAAGAGTCCAGCGTCATAAGAAAGCGCATTAAATTCTCGGTCGGCTACAATACCGACCTAAATCTACTAAAAAATATTCTGGATTCCAAGGCGAAAGAGATTTTGGGGCAAAACTTTATAGATAAGACGCAGCTTTTGGTCATTGGCTACGGCAACTACGGTCTTGATGTGGAATATCGTATATTCGTGGACATTAAAAAAGCAAATATTGAGGTCGGAGAGTTCTTAAAAGAGTTTTTGGATGCCCTCAAAGATGCAGGCATTGAGATACCTTATCCAAAACTAGAAATAATAAAATTTGAGGATAAAAAATGATAAGACACATCGTATTTTTCAAAAACGAAGACGCCAAAAAAGTAGAAGAGCTGCAAAAAATGCTTTTAGAGCTTGAAGATAAAATAGATTTTATACTGGATTTGGAGGTCGGCATAGATTTTGTGCGCTCACCTAGGTCGTTCGATTTGGCGCTTACCGTGACGCTACCTTCAAAAGAGCATCTACAGCTTTACGCCAACCACCCGGAGCATATGCCTATAGTCGAGTGGGTAAAATCAAACGGTTTTGAAAGTAAAGCCGTAGATTATGAACTATAGTTTTGTCACTTTTTTAGCATATTCGTATGCTAGTATATATGGAAAAATTATAGGAAAATTATGAGTAGCGCCCTAATAGTCAGGTAGCGGCGTCAAATGCGAAGTTAGTTCCATAGGTCAGGCTTGTTTCATAAAAGCTAGGGATAAGTATCGATGAAATTACGGATACGCTAGGCGGCTGTTACGCCTCTATCTACAAATAACGCAGAGGTGGTGGCAGAGATTATTCTCTGCCTTGTACTTGTCCGCCGATGATAAATCTAAGACCTTGCAGTTTGATAAATCCTGCCGCATCTTTTTGGTTGTACACTTCATCTTTTTCAAATGTGCAGTACTCAGGATTGAATAGCGATTTTGGAGATTTTCTGCCCGCTACCGATACGTTTCCTTTGTAGAGCTTGAGCCTTACATGCCCGCTTACATTTTTTTGCGTATTGTCGATAAGCGCTTGCAGCGCCTCTCTCTCTGGGCTAAACCAAAAGCCGTTGTAGATTAGTTTTGCGTATTTTGGCATTATCTCATCTTTTAGGTGCGCCGCTTCACGGTCTAGCGTAATCGACTCTATCGCTCTGTGCGCCCTTAGAAGGATTGTGCCGCCCGGAGTTTCGTAGCAACCTCTCGATTTCATACCTACAAATCTATTTTCTACTATGTCTATTCGTCCGATACCGTGTTTGTTGCCGTATTCATTTAGTTTTGCCAGAATCGTAGCCGGGCTCATTCTCTCTTTGTTGATGGCTACCGCATCGCCTCTCTCAAACTCTATTTCGATATATTCCGCTTTATCGGGCGCATTTTCTGGGCTTACAGACCATCTCCACATATCTTCTTCCGCTTCTGCCCATGGGTCTTCAAGTACTTTACCCTCATAGCTGATGTGTAGCAGGTTTGCATCCATTGAGTATGGGCTTGCGCCCACTTTGTTTTCTATCGGAATACCGTGTTTATCGGCGAAGGCTAGCAGGCTCTCACGTGAATTTAGCTCCCACTCTCTCCAAGGCGCTATTACATGGATTTTTGGGTCAAAGTGCAGATACCCAAGCTCAAATCTTACTTGGTCGTTTCCTTTGCCCGTAGCGCCGTGGCATACTGCGTCAGCGCCAACCATCTTTGCTATCTCCATCTGTCTTTTTGCGATTAGAGGTCTGGCGATAGAGGTGCCAAGCAGGTATTCACCCTCATATATAGCGTTTGCTCTAAACATAGGAAACACGAAGTCTCTTACGAACTCCTCTTTGAGGTCGTCTATGAAGATGTTTTCATCCTTAATTCCAAGAAGCTTCGCTTTCGCACGTGCGGGCTCCAACTCTTCGCCTTGCCCGATATCTGCCGTGAATGTCACTACTTCGCAGCCGTAAGTCTCTTCTAGCCATTTTAGGATGACGCTCGTATCAAGGCCGCCTGAATATGCTAGGACTACTTTTTTTATTTGTTTACTCATAAAAAACCTTTATTTGACTTTGTTTTGCGGTATTTTAGCACCTATTTGCTATGAGATTGTTACAAACATTTTTTTACTCTATTTGCCGATTTGGTAGTATAATAAATCAGATATACACAAAAGCCAAATGAGAGAAGTGTAAAATGCAAAGGGACGAGGTACTTGCCAAATTAAGAGAGCTAAAGCCTAATTATGAAAAAGAGGGCTTTATTGTCAAAGGGATATTTGGCTCCGTTGCAAGGGGCGATAATGATGAAAATAGCGATATAGATGTGTTATATGACCTAACCCCTGAGTTTACGAGACGACATTTTGGGTTTTATGC
>JAEMQC010000091.1 GCA_022758985.1 Campylobacteraceae bacterium | reverse complement strand
TATTTTGATAGCAAACGCAGATGTGCCTGAAAATAACTATATATACCTATACAATTACTACTCTTTGTGCGAACTAGACATTGACCCTAGATATGAGGCTTACGAGCAGTTTGTAGATCAAAATCTATATGGCGCAGATGTCTCCGATATGGAGAGAATGTTTCTTATCGTTCTGCGCTTTTTTGCCGCTATGGCAAACTCCAAAAAAGACGCATTCGAAAAATTTTTATCTTCCTCTATGCGTCTTAATTTGATAGAAGTGGGCAGTGTATCGTTTTCGGAGCTTGTTAGCCATTTTATAGACGATAGCAGTGTCGCACTCGAAGATGTGCTTAAGATAGTCGAAAAACTTTTGGATAAAGAGTTTTATTTTTCGCTGGATAAGACACAAAGACGCTCTATTTTTAACTGGTCGCTTCACTCACTTTGGCTTGTAGAGAGATATTTTAATCACCCGTCTTGGGTCTCTTTGTATCCAAAATGGAAAGATATTTTTTATGAACATATCGCAAGAGATGAGTGTGATGAGGCGATGTATGTCCACTTTTATATCTACCACAAAATGGGCAATAGCTTTCAGACACAAGCTGAGTGGAAGATGTTTAACGATGAAATAGACAGACCTGCGTCTGAGTATTACAGAGGATGGTGTGAGCGGGCAAGCTTGCCAAAATGCAAAGCCGCCGTAAGTGATGGCAAAAAAATCATAGGGTTTTTGTGGGATAGATTGGTGATGAATTCGCCGTTTAAAGTGGCTTATTCACTATGGAAAGCGCTATATTCAAACCCTGATTTTAGGGCAAACTATGAGATAAAAATATATTCGATGAGCTATTTTGAAAAAAGCCTTAACGACGGAGAGTGTTTGAATATGGTTGAAAATCTCGGCATAGAGGTTTTTGACGGCGCCGTTCCTTTCTATGACGACGGCTTATATCATAGCCATCTCTCAAAAGCTCTTTATATTCGTCAGAAGATGATTGAGGATGGCGTTGACATTATGATTCACGGTAGTTGCTATGATATTAATGACTTTTTGGTTTCAAGCAGAGTTGCGCCAAGACAGATATTCTGGAGCCATGGTAATCATGAGTATGATGTAAAAGAGATTGATAAAAAAATTACACATTGCGGTTTGCAGGGGTGCGCTTATGATTTTGAGTCTTTTACCGTTCCGATGGATGTGGAAACTTTTTATACTCCATATAGAGACCCTCGCCTGATAGAGCAAGAGAGAGCTAAATATCCAAAAGACGCTTTTATACTGGGCGTGATAGGTAGGCTTGTGAAGGTTGATAGCGATGAGTATTTGCAGACCATAGCCGAGATAATGCGTCAAAATCCAAATACTATATTTATAGCTGCCGGTAGTGGAAATATGGAGAGCATAAGAGCAAAGGTGGAAAAACTGGGTATTTCCGATAGATTTTATATGCCAGGATGGGTGGATGCCCATGTGTATGGTCATATTATAGATTTGTGCTTGAATACTTTTCCTTTATCACAGGGTGAGAGTTTAAACGAATACTACAACAAGGGCAAGTCTTTTATTGGTTTGTACGATAAGACAGATATTGACTTTGCAAAATCAGAGCGTGTAATGTCTATTGTCAAAGACATAGAAAAAGAGCTTCTTGGCGGCTCGAAAGAAGAAATCGAGGCCGTAGCGTATATAAAAAAATTTGCAGAAAGCATAAATCTTGGATTTGTTTGTAAAAACAATGAAGAATATGTATCCAGAGCATCTCTTTTAATTAATGATGCAAAAGCAAGAGAAAGCATATCTTTATATCTCAGAAAAGTAAACAAATACAATAATAGAACTGGAATAAAAAATTTTATGACTGCGCTCGAGGGATAAAAATGAAGCCGTTGGGGGTACCGAGAGAATATAATTACATAGCGGTTTTTTTATCACTCTCATGCAACCTCGCCTGCCCATATTGCATAAACCTAAACGAAGAAGGCTCTACCCGCTCCAAGGTGTCCAGAAGGCATTTAGGGGCGAAGGAGTGGATAGCATTTTTAAATAGCCTTGAGATAGGCAGAGAAGATCTCCCAATAACGCTTCAAGGCGGTGAGCCTACGATGCATAAAGAGTTTTATGACATCGTAAATGGCGTGCGAGACGATTTGAAGCTAGATTTACTTACTAATTTTATGTTTGATGTGGACGAGTTTATTGCTTGCGTTGATCCGAAGAAATTTACAAGAGACGCTAAATATGCGGCGATTAGAGTGAGCTATCACCCTGGGCAAAACGAGATAAACGACCTGATAGTTCGCCATCACAAGATGAGAGATGCAGGGTTTTATGTTGGACTTTATGCCGTTATGACTCCGTGGAACGAAGCACATATCAAAGAGGTGCAGATGAAATGTCTAGCCGAGGGGATAGACTTTCGGGTCAAAGAGTATCTTGGTTTTGATGGCGACAGATGGCACGGTACATACAAATATCCAGAAGCCATCAGCCAAAAAGTCGAGAAGTATTGCGAGTGTAAGACTACGGAGCTAATAGTCGGTCCAAACGGAGGAGTATATAGATGCCACTCCGATTTGTATGAAAACAGAACCCCTGTGGCGTATGTGATGGACGAGGGATTTGAGATAGAGGACATCTATAGACCTTGCTACGTTTTTGGGCATTGCAACCCGTGCGACATTAAGATCAAGACAAACCGCTTTCAAGAGTTTGGGCATACAAGCGTAGATATACGAAATATTAGAGAGCTGGCGGCTGATGAAAAAATTTGATTTAGATAGCCACAAGCTTCATTATCATTTCGATAGAGTTGCCGAGTTTGCCGATAGAGGCGACTGTGCGCCGATATACATGGAGGTAAGTCCCGTCGGTCTTTGTAACCATAGATGTGTATTTTGCGCCTACGATTACATAGGGTATCCAAATCGCAAACTTGACAGGGAAAAGTTTTTGTCGTTTATCAAAGAGGTTGCCAATGCGGGACTCAAAAGTATGCTTTATGCGGGCGAAGGTGAGCCGCTTATTCATCCAAATATTGGTGAATTTGTTACCTACACAAAGTCCTGTGGTATAGATGTCGGGATGTTTACGAATGGGCAATGCCTAAGTACTAATCTTACCGAGGAGATACTGCCTAGCCTTACTTTTATCCGTTTTAGCTTTAACGGCGGTATGGCTGAGAA
>JAEMQC010000107.1 GCA_022758985.1 Campylobacteraceae bacterium | reverse complement strand
AGTTCGTTTTGTTTTACGGAGGCCATCCCGTCGCCAAACTCACCAATCCACATATACCGCCCAAAACCGCGCTCCGGATATCTGAGATTTAAAACGGCGTATTCGTCGTCTTTTTGAAGTATGAGTAAATCTTCACCGGCAAAAGCGATATCATCAAATATCGGCTCCAGTATTATCTCGCCATCTAGATACCGCAAGCCTTTTTTGCCCTCATGCACAAATATTCTTAGCAAGCTTCTTTTTACTTCGTAATTAGCGTTTGTGATTTCCACATTTGGAAGCTCGAAATTATCCATAATGTCTAGGCTAGTTATATTCATCGCTTTATATCCCTCCGAGTCAAGTTCGAAATATTATTGCACGGCAAGTGGACAGCTTACAGTCCTGTTATTCGCACTCAATGGATAAAATATCATTTTCCTCTAGCAGCGAAAGTAGTCTTTGTGGTACATATGTTGAGAGCATATTGTTCAAAGATGACATAAAATCTATTTTGTAGGTGTGCTGATTAGTTTTGCCCTTACTTTTCTAAGCTCAATAAATATCTCAAAAAATTCGACATCCCCTTTGGTTTTGAGTATTTGTAGCAAATACCCAAGGCACTCCTTAGCGGCCTCTATCAATATCTCCTCTGCATGGCTTTTTGGCCTCTCGCTCATCTCTTCCAGCTGATAAATAGCGGAAAACTTGGGCTTTACGCTCAGTTTTTGTTTGCTGCGCAAATCTGGGAGCAAATTTTGAAGTCTTTTTGTCTCCGGCGCATACCTATCACTGCTTAGTATCTCATATATCCTATCTAGCGCCCGCTCATCCATACGGCTTTTGTGCATCATTAGCCTTGAGAAACTCTCTATGGATTTGTTATCTAGCGCCGCAAGGGCTGCTTTTGCAAATATCTTGTTGTCTGAGCCCAGTAGTTTTTGCATAAAAAAATCAAGCTTATCTACCGCACCATAATATGAGGCTCTAATAAACATATAAGAAGCGTCCGGCTTTGCCTCCTTCTCAAAAAGCGCAACATCTCTGAGTGAACCCTTACAGATAATAAAATTAGCCTGCTCAAAAATAAATCTATCAAGCGGCAACGGCTTTCCATTTTGGTCAAAGCCGTATTTTTTTTGCAATGCAACCCTGAAGGTAATCTCATCTTTTACCGTATCCGAAAAATCGAGCTCCAAAAGTCTATCAAGGAGCGAGGCACACTCCTTAGTCTTATGCTCGCTGGCAAACCCAAACGCCCTATAAAAAAGCAGCTGCACATAGGCAAAGAGATTTAGCTTCAAAAAATCTCGCCTATCTACTGCTTCTAGCGCTTTCATACCAAATCTTCTATTGTGAAGTTTTGGACTAGAAAAACCTTTATTAACGATAGTTGTTTTTCTAGCTCATTGCAGTTTTGCAGAATATTTGCTTTGAGTGCCTCCCTATCACAAAACTCCGTAAGATCAAGCTTGCCGTACCGCCCTATGTATTCACTCTCTTCTTTTTTGAAGTCAGTATCCAAAATACAATAATTCATAATAAATCCACACGGCTGTAAAAATCCTACAGAGTATTGATCTCGTACATAGCCGTAATATGTCTTGTGATTGTAATATCTGAACAGGAAGCTATCATATGTGTTTCCATCCGTCTCATAACATAGGTATCTGAGCTTTAGCAGTAGTTTTTTGGCGCACTTGTTGAGTTCTTCCAAATCTTTATTAAAAACATATCTCCACTTATCTGCCGGTGCGCCAAACGAGCTATTTTGCAAATACCCTTCTGAAAAATCAAGCACTAAGTAGTGATTTGCCGTTATTTTTGCGGAGCTTATCAGATTTGCAAGTTTTTTATAGACAGAGTACACTTTTGCCCCATCCATATCGTTTTTGTGGGCAACTAGTGAATCCTCTATCGTGTAGTTTGTTAAAGCAACAATATCTTCTAGCATATATAGCTCCTTTGTATTCTATATATATATTGTGCTTTTTGAAGTGGACAATATTTTGTCCTGTTAATGAATAGGGGTTAGTATTTTTGCCATATTTGCAATGGAGTTTGATACTTCAAAAAAATACTCTTGTTTATAGCCACCCGATAAAACGACCGCCAGAGGTATGTTTTTGTTTTTGCACATTTGCGCCACCACATCTCCTTGCCTCAATCCATCAAAGCTAACATCTAGATATCCGACACTATCACCGTGTAAAATATCACTACCGGCATTGTAGATAATAAGCTCCGGAGATACTTCATCAACGCTTTCGTTTAGGTATTTTTTGAATATTGACAAATACTCTTTATCTGCGGTCAGCGACAAAAGTTCAACCCCATAATCAATAAACTATTTGTATTCGTCGCCGGTTGGATAATTCTCGCAGTTGTATAAATCGTAAATGAAAATATTTTTTAGTTGTCCGACTATCTGTGCCACCCCATTTCCCCTGTGTGCGTCTGCATCTACGATAAGTATTTTTTTATCTCCTAGCTTTTGCGCTGCAAAAGCAATGTCGTTAATCAAGCTAAATCCCTCGCCAAGATCCCTCAGGGCATGGTGGTGACCTCCGCCAAGGCTAACGGCAAAACCTTTATCTATCGCATATCTTGTTGCTTCGTATGTTCCGAGCGCATGAGCCAATTGAGGATATAAAAAAGTTTTGCGTAGCAGGCCTATTGGAGTTTTACTAAGCTCAAATTCGCCAAAACAGTAAGCATAGTAATACGCATCTTCTTGTACATCCAAATATTCTTTGCTATGTATGGAGCCCATCTTCAAGAGAATCTCATTGAAGTCAATATTTGTATCCATCAAAAAATCGTTTATTGATATGCCAAGAATAGCTTTGATGTGCTCAAATACAACCTGATATCGATATGGATTTATTGTTATTTTTGGCTGCCCATCCCATTTATGCAGTGGATAGTTGTAATTTTCTGAGTAGAAAAACATCTTAGTATCCACGCATATTGTAGTTTCGCATGGATTTCAACTGGACAAAAAGCCCATTTTTGGCTCATTCGCTACTTTCTTTACAGCCACCTCGTCTTGCAATCTCTTTACAAACTCTCTCGTATCTTTTATATTATTAAACCTATGCCCCCTCATGACAGCCGCAAAGTCGCCGAGCGCTAGATGTGAGAGTTGCCTCACCTCTTCTTTTATCTGTTGCGATAGTCTTAGCCCTAGCTCTTTTGAGCATCTAGCAAAAAGCTTCAAAGCCTGCTCGGCTTTTAAATACCCAAACTTAA
>JAEMQC010000075.1 GCA_022758985.1 Campylobacteraceae bacterium | reverse complement strand
AGCGAGCTTGGTCCGCCGTGTACTCAAATCCGGCCTCTTTTTGAAATATCGCAATTTCCGCTTTTTTTGTATTTAGCTTGACCCCTTCTTGCAGCTCTCTCTGTGCCGCCAGACGAACTATCTCTCCGGCAATCTCAAATAGACGACTTCGCACCGACTCTTTTAGTTTTAGGAAGCTGGATTTGCCGAGCCTGTCTATTGCCGGTACGGCCCCGCCGTCGCCTACAAATCTATCTATAAGCCCTAGATTTTCGACCGGAACAAGCAGCTTATCGTCATTTTGGTAGCGTATCTCTACAAAGTCTTTGGTTGCGCCTAGAACCGTCAGGTGACGAAGCCCATCGAATATCCCGACACCGTATTTGTCATGGACGATATAGTCGCCCGGTCTAAATTCATCGAGCGCAAGCGCTTTTTTTGGCCTGCTTTTTTGCTTTTTTTCTAGCTTGTTTAGCGATATGATTAGCTCGCCCGAGCTTTGGATATTGATAATATACGGCGCCTCTACGTATTTGTACGCCTCTTTTATCTCATATATTCCGGCTTGTTTTAGTAGCGCCTCATTTGCGGCTATGACCGTTATTTTTTTATGTTTATTCGCCTCTATCGCGCTCTTAAAGTCTATTATCTGATGCTCTTTATACTCGGTCGCATCCGGCAACGCCGGCAGAGATAGGAGCTTTGAGCACAGCTCATCGTTGTCTTCGTATATTTTTAGATGGGCGGGCGTAAAACTTCTGTATGTCTTAAAGGCATCCAGATAATCCATATTGTCCCAAAAACACCAAAGCCCGAACGAATGTATATCCTTGAAAAAACCGTCAAACTGCGAATATCTCGTCAGCGACTCCAGCTTTTCAAACTCTTCGGTAGAGAGCGCCAAAAACGCAGGAGCCATATAGATGTTTTCAAGCTCATTTTTGTCGCTTTTTTGCGTATCCAGGTCAAATTCACGAATAGACTCTATCTCGTCGTCAAAAAAGCACACCCTCACAGGTCTGGCAAAGTTTGGCGCAAATATATCCATGATGTCCCCCCGAAAAGAGACCTCACCGGACTGCTCGACTATATCCACAAACTCGTATCCATAGGCGTATAGTTTTGATTTTAGGGCTTTAATATCCACTTTTTGGGCAAAGTTTAATTCAAAACCTTTCATATATTTTGGGGCGGGAAGAGGATGCGAGAGAGTCTTATATGGCGATATTAGGATTTTTTTATGTTTTTTTGATTCGTTAAAAGAGTTAAGAGCGCAAAAAAGCTCTTTTAGCTCCTCGGCAAAACTTCGAAGATCATCGCCGACTTCGGCGCGAAAATCGGGCAATAAAAAGCACTCGAATCCAAGAAACTGGGCTACATACTTTAGCTTTAGCGCCTCTTTTGAGTCGGTAGAAAGAATTGAAAGCGGCTCGCCGCCTTTAAAGGCGGATAGAAACTCGAAAAAAGAACTTTGCAATATTACTCGCTAATCAGAGTTTGGCTTTGCTCTTTTGCGTAGCCGTTATTTTTAACGTAGCTAGACCCTTCCAAAATTCCACCGGCCTCTATAACTAGGGAGGAGCTGTAAACCTCTCCTTTTATTTTGCCCCCAGATAGTATCTCGCAGCTATCGCACTCGACTTTGCCCTTTATCTCGCCGCCCACTATTACGCTTTTTGCTTTTATCTTGCCTATTACGACGCCGTTTTTGCCAACCGTTATGATATTTTCGGAGTCTATATCCCCTTCAATCTCGCCGTCTATATAAAAACTGTCTTTAACGCTCAGTTGACCGGTGATTTTTGTGCCTGAAGAGATGACAGACGCTCCGCCTGAGTCTGCCACCTTGTTACTTCTACCAAAGATGCCCATCTAACTTTTTTCTCCCTATCAAAAAGATATGCAAAATTTCCGTAACTCCATTTCAAAAAAGGCTCTGGATTTATAGGTTCGTCCAAAAACCTTACCTCGTAATGCAAGTGCGGTCCGGCGGTAAGCCCAGTATTTCCGCTAAATGCGATAAGCTGCCCCTTTTTTACGAACTCTCCAGGTCTTACGGCAAATCTTGAGAGATGTCCGTAAACAGCCTTAAACCCGTATGAGTGGGCGACTACCATCATATTTCCATAGCTGCCGTTATACCTAGCAAACTCTACGATGCCGTCGGCCGTCGAGTAGACCTTTGTTCCAATACCGGCTTTTAAATCTATCCCCTCATGAAATATGCTGCGTCCTAACACAGGATGGTTTCTGGAACCAAAATCACTAGTTATGCCTTGGTACAAAACCGGGGAGCCGTTTGGAATATTTTTGAGAAGCATCGTCTTTTGTTCGACGCTAACCGTAGAGAGCTCCAGTTTTTCGGCGCCGAGCGAGTCGCTCCTGACATTAATCAGGTTTTCTAGCTGCGCCACCTTCTCTTTCTCTGCTCTACCTTCTTCAACTATGTTTTTAAGTCCTTGGTTTTGGGCTGCCAAGTCCAGATATCCCTGTTTTGTCTTATCGAGCATATTTTCCAAAATCAAATTGTTCGAAAAGCTAAACAAAAGAGCTATAGAGCCAAACACCAAAAACAAAACCGTAAAAGCCGCAAAACTAATTAGTGCTCTACGCTTGACCTTACACAAAGTGAAACTTTTTAGTCCAAAAGGCGTCGATACCGTAATAACCGTCGAATGCGCCTCTTTACTTCTCATCGGCGCGGCCTTAGGGTGCTTAATGCTTGGCATCTTTAGAAGCAGCTTGCGTCTTGACTTCTGCCTTAACAGTGTCAATCTATTATCTTTTTTAAGCCGTTCCGTCAGGTTTTTTAAGCTCTGCCTCAACACGTCTCCTTAAAAACTCGCAAACTACGCTAAAAGAGCCAAATACTAGATACTCCTCTCCAGCTTCGATTTTGCGAAAGTCACGGTAAGGTAACCCTATTTTATCCAAAATTTTTGTTAACTCTTCTTTTTTAATTATTCTTGGGTGTTTTAGCTCTAATATTTCGACGATTTTAATACTGTTTTTTAGCGCCGACAGGCTCTCTTGTGGATTTTTGTCGACAAACGAGTTGTACACCAAAACCACTTTTTTACCTTTAAGCTCTTTTGCTATCATTTGTGCCGCAAGCGGATTGTGACCGACGTCTATCGTAATATTTTCGGCGACACGCTCGAACCTTCCGGCTATAGGGGCAAGACCGTCCAGGCTTATCTCTTTTACTCCCAAAAAATCCGCTCCCGTCATGGCTAGCATAAGGTTATCCGTCAGATA
>JAEMQC010000117.1 GCA_022758985.1 Campylobacteraceae bacterium | reverse complement strand
GATGTCAGCGTAAATACAAATAAAATAGCGGCTCTATAGCTCAAATGACGCCCCTGCTTTACGGAAGTTTCTTTTCTTTATATTACACTAAGAAGTTGAAAAACTGATACAAAAAATATCCAAAATATCTCCACCTCTCACAGTTTCATCGAAATAACAGAAAAATTTTGCGATAGTAACACAACAAATAAATATTAAAATTTCAAATAAAAACAAACAGGATGAGTAAATGAACTTTAGCATAAAGCAAAAGCTGATGATTATAACTGGTGGGCTTATAATGATGTACGGCTTCACTTTTATTTTGGTGCTTTATCTGATAGGCTATATAAAAGACGAGTTTCAGCACTACAAAGAGTTTGCCTACAAAGGTGAAGTCTACACAATGAGTATCAACAAAGAGCTAAACTATATAAGCCGCCTCACTAGAGACATAATGCTCGGCAACGATTTTGAAAAAAATATGAAAAAACTCGAAGAGAGCAGCTCAAAAATCAAAAAAGACTTTGAAAATCTACTAAAAGTAACAGAGCCAAAAGATACTCCAATAACAAAAGAATCGTTTGAAAAAACAATGAAATTTGTAGATATAGCGATACAGACGGTAGGAAAGCTAAAAAATATGGGAGTAAGCAGAGAATCACTAGATGCCATTTATGCTGAGTACAAGAAAGTAGCCACACCTCCTGCGGATGAAGCCAGAGAAGCGTTCCACAAGGTAACCAAAGCGCAAGAAGAGGTGGCAAAAAAATCTGAAGAATCAATTTACGCCGTTATGTCAAACTCAAAAATAATCCTCGGAATAATATTTGTCATAGTGTTTCTAATAGGATTTTTACCGCTAATCATGCTAAGCAGGTATATTATCTTCAAAACCGAGGGGATAGAAAAAGAGGTCAAAAAAATAGCCGAAAGCAAGCATCTTGACAACAAGGTAAGCGTAGGCAACCTAGACGAAATAGGCAAAGTAGCTACCGACTTTAACCACCTCATAGAGATAGTAAGAGATACGCTTCATAGCGCCAAGCTAACGTCAGGGGAAAACGCCGCCGTAGCGACACAGCTAAGCTTCACATCCCGCGCCATAGGCAAAAGAGTAGAAGAACAGACTAGGCTTACGCAAATATCGGTAGAACAAGGCGCAAACCTAAAAAATATTCTTGACGAGTCTGCGGCACAAGCCAAAGAGACGATAACCGAGATAGAATCCGCAAACGGCAGGCTAAAAGAGGCTGGCAAAGAGATACTTACGATGGTATCAAAAGTACAACACAGCGTAGAAGTTGAGATGGAGCTTGCAACAAAACTATCGGCGCTCAGCAATGAAACCGAAAAAGTAAAAGAGGTTCTATCGGTCATAGCGGACATAGCGGATCAGACAAATCTTCTTGCGCTAAACGCCGCAATAGAAGCCGCAAGAGCCGGTGAGCACGGGAGAGGGTTTGCGGTCGTGGCCGACGAGGTAAGAAAGCTAGCCGAGAGAACTCAAGATAGCCTATCTGATATTAGCGCCACGATAAATCAAGTCGTAGAGTCGATAATGGACGCGACAAAAGAGATGGAGAAAAATACAGAAACGGCAAAAGAGCTCGCAAGCTCTTCAAAAAGCGTAGAGGGCAAAATAAACGAAAGTATAGGCACTATGCAAGGTGCGACGACTATGGTCGAAGAACTTGTTCAAAAGTCCACGTCCAATACAAAAAGCACGGAAGATATACTCAAAAAGATAGACGAAATCAGCGAAATTTCAAGCGCAAACGCAAAAAGCGTAGAAGAGATAGCGTCGGCGGCGGATCACCTTCACGTCATGGCCGAAGAGCTCAAAAATAAGCTAGAAGTATTTAATACCTAAAAACAAAGCTCCACGCAATGTAAAGCTTTGCTCCTCTCGGCCCTACTCCCCGGCCTTGCTTATTTTCCCTATAGCGCAAGAAACAAAGCTTTTGGCGCTAGCTTTTATACTACCCATAGTGCCAAGCTCATCCGTAGCAAGCGGATAGCCTAGCCCTCTCAGTATAACTTTCAGTCTTTCGATTTTGTCGTCTTCTATATCCAGAGTTATTTTCCTAGGCTCAGACTCCAGATCTACCGTCACATCGCCGAACTCTTTTGAGAGGCTTTTTATGAGCGTATTGGCGCAACCGCCGCATTTTACGTTGAGTACTTCAAAAGTTTGCAGCATCTTACATCCTTTTTGGTTTTTTGTATTGTACTACGAAATCAATACTCTCTCAGTTTTATTGTCCGCTGTGTTTTGCCTCAAGAGAGAGCAAAAACTCTTTTCTCCATACCCCGCCGCTATATCCGCCTATACCGCCCACGCTTGCGATGATGCGGTGGCATGGGATGATGATGGCTATAGGGTTTTTGCCGTTTGCGTTTGCTACCGCTCGCACGGCGGACGGACGACCCAGCATGGCGGCTTCTTTGGCATACGAAACGGTCTCGCCGTACGGTATGCGTTGCAAAACTCCCCATACTCCAAGCTGGAACGGCGTGCCGACGGGCGCAAGAGGCACGGTAAACTCCCGCCTTTTGCCCTCAAAATACTCGTCAAGCTCCGTTGCAAGCGTCAAAAGCAATGGGTTATCCGAGATAAAAGTCTCGTTGCTCTTTGCAAAATCAAGCAAACATATCCCATTTTTGTCCGCTTTTGCCAGCATAGTCCCTAGCGGCGTGGATATGGTTAACGTATCCATCGCTAGTTGACATACTCCACAAGCTCTTTTATATCTGAGCGAACCCTCGGCTGTTGCGGCTTCACACGGTATCCAAAAGTCAGCATAAGCGCTACGCCGTATAGCGATTTGTCTATACCGAGCACATCTTCCAAAGCCGCCTTATCATAGCCTCCTATCGGGCAGCTATCTATGCCTATGTAGGCCGCAGCCGTCATCATATTTGCGGCAGCTATATGGCACTGTTGCATCGCCCAGCACTCCAAGGCCTCGTCGCTTTGCGGGTCTATGAAGCCTTTGTACCACTCCCCTACCTCATCGCCGCCGAAAACCTTTTTGTATTGCGACTTTATATATGGAGTATCGGAGCGCATCTGTTTTTTATAGAGGATGACTACTAGTTCACTGCAAGTCGTAATCTGCGGTTGATCCCACGATACCGCACGTATCGACTTTTTCAGCTCCTCGTTTCTTACGACGAGAAATTTCCAGTGCTCGAGACCTATCGAACTAGGACTCATCCGTCCCGCCTCAAGTATAAAATCAAGGTCTTTTTGCGACATTGTTTTCGTCTCGTCAAATAGCTTGCACGCATGGCGAAAGTGCATCGCCTTTTCAAAATCGTTGCTCAAGTTTTCTCC
>JAEMQC010000099.1 GCA_022758985.1 Campylobacteraceae bacterium | reverse complement strand
ATTGCAATATACCCAAAAAGCCTGTTATATCTGGCTTCGTAGAGTTTCATTTTACAGTTTTTTAGTAGTCTCATTTTACACAAAAGTTTCCAGATACTTTACGGCTCATTTTACAAATTCCTTGACAGATCTGCACGCAAAAGCCAAATTTTCTCAAAAAAAGATAGGGAGGAAATAACTATGAGCGGCGTTGTTTTGGAGATAATAAAAACGGTATGTATAGAGTCGGCAGTGTTTGGCATTGGAAATATTGCCCAAAGCATCTCATCTGCAAATGATATGGTATCGCTTGCATTTTTGGGTGTTGGGGCGCTATTCGGCGGAGTAGCCATTGCAGTGGAGAACAAAAGGAGTGATGGCAAATGAGTGCGCCTGAGATATTTGCACTGGTCGGTGCGGCTGCATGAGATGGCTTGGAGGTGTTTTTGATAGACTTGGGAGTGAGCATCTCACTCCCATCAATTCCATAGTTTCATCTTGTTTTTTAAGAGTGCTGTCATCTTTTATCTATCTAATGCGCAGTAGTGTAAAAAGTCGTCGTTTGATCTTCAAAAGTACAGACTTTTACTCTTGCCACTTGCGCCAATCATAGCAATGGCTGCAAGGCTCTTGGGGCTGCAAAGCTTTTGCTTTTGCATCTGTTGTAATCTTTTGAAATATTGCACTTGAAAAAGGCTCTAACGCAGTACCTTTGATGGCTTTTTTTATCTTGTAGCGTGTGATTAAGGCTACATACCATAGAGGCTTGCGATAGTAAAACAAAATAGCTATATCGTAGTATATTTGCCTTGATTTGTTTGACTCGATAAAATCAACCAGGTCTGCGGTAACACCATCGTCTATGTTTTTGCCAAACTCTTGTTTGTACTGCTCAATCAGCCAGCCGTGTTTGTATTTAGCCATTTTAGTACCCACCTTGAGAGACTAGGTCGCACTTGCCTAGTATTTTGGACATTTTTGAGTAAATTTGAAGGCAATTCAGTTTTGAGAAGCTGTAATTGCTTGTTTGAGAATATGCGTTTTTAAAAGACATAGTCAGTGTTGGTGGTCCATCTTCTGCGCTAAAGTTAAATTTGATGTTGTTGCCAATGCGATAGTCTGATTTTTGAATAAGGGCATTTTTTAAAAAAGCGTTAAAAATTTCAGACCATTCAACTGCTAAACTCCAATCGGTGCAGATAGAAAAACTATCGGTCCTCAAAGATATAAAGTCATACCTTCGGTGAAACCCCATCTTATCAACTCGAATCAGCACCGTACAGGTAATATCTTCAAATATATTGATACTGCTATATTTTATATTATTTTGAGGCATTGCGTTTCTCCTTTCTGATAAGGATTGACTTTAGACGGATGATTTCTGCTTCGAGTTCTTGTTGGCGGTTTGCCGACATTTTGATTTCCTTTAGAGCTTCAGAGACATTTTTTACATATTCATCCAGTATGGTTTGCGATTTTTGATACTGCAAAAGTGAATTTTGAAATTCTTCGCTTATGCTTGCCGCTTGACTTTGTATGGAGCGTTGGATTTGCTCTAGTTGTTTTGAGATTTGAGCTGTGTTTATTGAATACTCTTCGATGGCCGCAGCAAGCTCGTTTGCAAAATGCACCACAATAGCTTTCAGCATAAAAAATATGACTATCAAGCTTGCAACTAAGACAATAGTAGGAAAGAAATCAATCATGATTTGACTCCTTGATTTGTTTCAAAAATTTCGAGATGCTTGCATGCGAAATCTCTAGCCGATGGTGCTTTAGTAGATATTTTGAAATTTCCCTTGTTGAAAATTTCTCTATCGTGGCTAAGGAGTAAATAACGGATTGCAAATCAAGAAGTTTTTCGTATTTTACTTTTTTTCGGGCTTTGCGAAATTGTTTTGCTCTGTTTTTTGAGATTTGGCGTAAAAAGTTGAAGTCGGCGCTTCTGTTTTTGCGTTTTACTGGATTGGAAGCGGAGATTGTCTCTCGCAGGGCTAAAAATAGAGAGGCAATAGATAGCAAAATCAAGTCGTCGTCATTTTGCGATTTTAGGCGGTGAAAATAGGACTTTTGTAGCTTGAAAACATCGTAGACTATCAGGTCGTTCTGTCTACTGAGCCAGCGAAGGCTTTTTTGGCGGTCGCTGGTTGATATTTTTGTTATGCGGTCTATGCTGCTTTTGATTGTATCTAGGCTGAAATCCATCACGCTATCTCCTTTTGATATAGAGCTTCAAGGCAACTTTTTTGTTTTTTGAAAAGCTCTCCCTAGGCTGAGTTATACTGCCAATTTGACGGTCTAGACTTTAGGTAGCAATAGAGCCTGACTTCATCACTTTTTAGAAGCTCGTCAAGAATTATAATGCCCCTAAATATTTCATACAAAATTCCACCTAGTTTTATTTTTCTAAAAAGTTACAAAATTATTTTAAAAAGCGGTATGAGGTTAGAGGTGCTAATGGGGGAATAAAATTAGTGAAAAATTTGTCTTGACAAATAAGGGCAGTTCAATATAGCTCTAGTGCAAAATCTTTATATTCTTTTCTGGTAGCTGTATCATCCTTGCCTATAGCCCTCATCTCATTTGTGCGTAAAGTGTTAAATTTTACGACTAGATGCTTGTTGTTTTTTATAACTGAAGCCTTATTTTTTATGGCTTCTTTATATGCATCTAATGCGCCTCTATGCAGATGCGCCTTTGCTCTGGCTATGTTTTTATTTTTTAATGCATCATCGTTTATTGTTCTTAAGGCGCTCAGGAAGTGTGCAAAAGCATTGTTAAACTCTACCAATAGTGTCTCGATAGGTTTATGAGATTTATATCCAAGCACTTTTTCATTTAGAAATACATATGAATCAGAAAACTCTTTAAGTTCTGGATACTTAAAAAAATCTCTAATTTCATTTGTTGCAAAAGAAAAGTTATCGCAATTTTGTGTATATGGCGCTATCCAGTTACTTTTCGTAGCATATCGATCAATACCTTTTGCGATTTCTTTGAGTACTTTCTTGATGATAACTTCATCTGCTTGATAGCATATAAGCTCGGTTGTCATTTCAAACAAATGCAAGAGCTCAAAATTTCTACCATCAAGCAATGAGCATTTTGCATCAACTGAAAAGAAACGACAATACTGCTGGATAAAGGAGATATGAATGCTCAAGATCTGCTCTACTTAATAGTAGCGCTAGCTTGACGAAGATAAGCATATGCTTTTTTAAGAGGTTCTGCCTCTTCTTTTGAAGGTTTATACAAGCCACATACAGAGCCGCGTCCTCGTCTACTTAATACCACTAACTTACTGCCATACCGAGCTTTTTTAATGAGATCTACTGCTGTCATCTCGGACTTTAGCATATTGTTAACCTCTCTTCTTGATTGATTGTGTTTTTG
>JAEMQC010000106.1 GCA_022758985.1 Campylobacteraceae bacterium | reverse complement strand
CTAGTGCCGTCAAACATCGGTCTGGTAGGCATCGAAAAAGAGCTTCACGACAAGAAAGTACAAAGTAGAGAGCTGATTCTAAAAAAACTTATAGCCGAGATAGAGAACAGATACGACTATATCGTTATCGATTCGCCTCCGGCTCTGGGTACTACAACAGTAAATATATTATCGGCGGCGAATTCGTTGATTATTCCAATACAATGCGAGTTTTTCGCACTAGAAGGGCTTGCACAGCTTCTAAATACAGTCAAAATCGTCCAAAAAACGTTAAATCCGAAACTTAGAATAAGAGGCTTCCTGCCTACTATGTATAGCACGCAAAACAACCTTTCAAAACAGGTGTTTATGGATCTAAAAAGACACTTTGTGGATAGATTGTTCAAAAACGGGGAAGAGAAAGGGGAGAACGACGAAACCTCTTCTTATATAGTAATACCTAGAAACGTAAGGCTTGCGGAGAGTCCTAGCTTTGGAAAGCCGGTCATACTCTATGATGCAAAATCTCCAGGTTCTCTGGCATATCAAGAACTCGCATGCTGCCTTTTAAAGGAAGCGAATGTCTAAAACATCAGGACTTGGAAGAGGTCTCGGGGCAATCCTGGAAGAAGTAGAAGAGGCATACAAACAAAATAGCGGCTCATCTGAATTCGTCAAAGAGATAAAACTAGAAGAGATAATAGTAAATCCGTTTCAGCCAAGAAAACAGTTTGATCCGGAATCAATAGCCGAGCTTAGCGAATCCATAAAAAGACACGGTCTTTTGCAGCCGGTAGTGGTTATCAGAAGCAACGATAAATTTATGCTGATAGCAGGGGAGAGAAGGCTTAGAGCGACAAGGCTCGCCGGCATAGAGAGCATAAAAGCGATAGTTGCCGATATTGACAAAGACAGAATAAGAGAGCTTGCCCTTATAGAAAATATCCAAAGAGAAAATCTAAACTCTATAGAGCTTGCGATTAGCCTTAAAGAGCTGATAGAAGAGCATGATCTAACCCATGAGGAGCTTTCCGACATAGTCAAAAAAAGTAGAAGCTTTATTACAAACACTCTAAGACTACTACAACTTGAAGATTATGTCAAAGACAAGCTCATGGAAAACAAAATAACGCATGGACATGCGAAAGTTTTGGTCGGACTAGACAAAGAGGAACAAAAAAAGATTACAGATTCGATAATCGGCCAGAAACTTAGCGTCAGAGAGACCGAAGAACTTGTCTCAAAACTAAAAGAGCCGCTTAAAGAAAAAAAATCCAAAAAAGTTTCGGAAGCAAGAAAGCTAGAACTTGGAAAACTTATAGCTACACTAAATAACGCTTATGGAATAAAAACAAAAAAAACCTCCTCCTCTATAACGATACAATTTGAAAACCAAGAGCAAATCGAAGAGTTACTAAAGAGCCTAAAAAACAGCTAGACTATTTTTTAGGCAGGCTTTTTAGCTTTGGTGTGTTAAAATCTATTTGTACTACAAAAAGGAGTGCTTTTATATGCTAGACATTCAGCCTAGCCTACTTGCGTTTGAAATCGTTACATTTTTAGCGCTTGTAGCTATCTTAAATCAAATTCTCTACAAACCGATGCTAAGCTTCATAGAAGAGAGAAACTCGAATCTAAAAGCCGATGCAAGCCTCGCTAATGCTCAAGATAACGAGAGAGAAGCTCTATTGGCGGAAGCTAACGCAATACTTGCGGACGCAAAAGCCCAAGCAGCAAAAGTAAGACATGAAGCTATCACGGCGGCTAAAGCCGAAGCGGAACTCAAAATTAATGCTGCAAAAGAGAGCGCTAAAGCCGAAGTTGAAAAATTTTCAAACGAACTTACAGCTCAAAAAACAGAGCTTAAAGCGGCGATACTCTCAAGCTCGGAGAGCTACAAACAAAGCTTGGCAAAAGCCCTAAAAATCTAAGAAAGGTTGCAAAATGAGTCTTGTCAAAGCGACATCCGTGCTTTTGTTTGCATCGGCGGCAGTTTTTGCATCCGGTGGCGGACACGGAGAAACCGACATCATACCTAGAACGGTAAACTTTCTTATTTTTGCCGCTCTTGCTTACTATCTATTAGCAGAAAAACTAAAAGCTTTTTTTGCCGGCAGAACCGCTTCAATCGCAAAAGCGTATGAAGATGCTGAAAACAAGATCAAGGAAGCAAAAGCTGCTTTGAACGAAGCAAAAGCAAAAAAAGAAGAAGCTACCAAACTGGCAAACGAACTAACCGCTTCGGCTAAAACCGATGCTGTAATTCAGGCAAAAAAAATAGCGGAGCACGCTGAAGAAGAGTGCGCAAGAATCAAAAAAGCGGCTGAAGACGAAATATTAATGCTTCGCAAAAAAGCAATCATTGATACCGTAGAAGAAGCTATCGGCGAAGTCATAGACAAAGAAGGTTTTGGCGTCGACGATAAAGATTTTGCAAAAATCATCGCCAAAAGGGTTGCCTAATGGTTTCATCAGTTTCAAAAAAATATACAAAAGCGATGACCTCCTTGCTAAATGAAGCACAGCTGGCGCAAAGCTACAAAGCGCTAAAAAACATTAGCGGCGCTCTCAAAATATCTAAATTTCAAGATATTTTGGGCTCTAAAGACGTTTCAATCGAGCAAAAAGCTGCTCTACTTTCAGAAATATCCGAAAGCAATGACGCAAAACTTGCAAACTTGTTCTATTTGCTTCTAAAAGCAAAAAGAATTGAGATAGTTCCTGCAATTGCCGAAGAAATTAGAGAGTATTTGGCGGTAAAATCTGGAAAAGCTGAAGGCACGGCTACTGCATCATTTGATGTTGCTGCCGAAGATATCAAAGAGATATCGAGAGCTCTTAGCTCAAAGCTAAACAGAGAAATCGAACTCTCTTTCGTGAAAACAGACGCTTCTAATTTTAACGGTATCAAAGTCGAAATAGAAGACCTTGGCGTTGAAGTTGAAATCAACAAAGATGCGCTCAAAAAATCTATTATTGCGCATATTCTTAATACAACTAAAATCTTTTGAAAGGGGACAGAGTGAGCACAAAGATAAATGCTGACGAAATTAGCTCGATAATTCGAGAAAGAATTGAAAACTTTGAGCTAAAAGTAGATATAAACGAAACTGGTAAGGTTATAAGTATCAGTGACGGCATCGCTAAAGTTTACGGCCTTAAAAACGTTATGGCCGGAGAAATGGTAGAGTTTGAAAACGGAGAAAAAGGTCTTGCGCAAAACCTTGAAGAATCAACGGTAGGCGTTGTTGTTCTTGGTAAAGGCAAAGGTATCGTTGAAAACAGTACGGTAAAAAGACTAGGCAAGCTACTTAAGGTTCCGGTCGGCGAGGCAATGGTAGGAAGAGTTGTAAATGCTCTTGGCGAACCAATCGACGGTAAAGGACCTATCGCTGCTACTGAAAC
>JAEMQC010000035.1 GCA_022758985.1 Campylobacteraceae bacterium | reverse complement strand
TTTTCAAGGAAACATCGGGCTTTCGCCCGAGCGCTTCGCTTGTTTTGAGCAAAGCCCAAAATTAGGCCTTCAGCAGGCGGCTCTTGCGGCTTGCCGCTCTTAGAAAATCATGTTTATTCAGAGGGTTCAAAATAAACATTGATGCCGGCTTTATGTTAAATATTTGAAGATTAAATAAAATTATATTGCTAAGTTAAAAAGTTTTAGCTATAATCTTTACTAAATTTTTACAAAAGGATGTGCAGCGAAGGTTATCAAAACATTAACTATCATTTCAATCATCTCGATATCTTCCCTATTTGCAACAGAGAAGACAGAAAAAGTAGACGGCGCTGCAATATTTAATAAGTACTGCAAACAATGCCACGGCGAAAAAGGCGATAAGCAGGTAGCTGGTAAAACAGCTCAAATATCCGCACTTCCGAAAGAGACTATTATAAAAGCGCTAAAAGACTATAGAAGCGGCAAAAGAAGCCAACACGGCATGGGTCAAGTTATGAAATCGGAAGTTCTTAAAAATAGCGATGCTGAAATAGAAGCGTTGGCAACTTATATAACAAGTTTGAAAAAATAAATAGAAGTATTTAAAAGAAAAGAGGCGCCAAGGCGCCTTTTGACTTATTTAGAAGCGTTTTTTTCAGCTTTAGTAGCGTTAGCTTCTTTTTTAGCTTTTTTAGCTTTTTTCTCAACTTTTTTAGTTGTGTTTTTTTCAGCTTTAGTAGCGTTAGCTTCAGAAGCAAATACAGATGTAAGACCAAGAGCGATTAGTAGAGCAACTACTTTTTTCATTTGAAAACCCCTTTTTTTAATTTTTGTATCTTTGTGATACTCGGTCGAAATTATATAGGAAATATGTGATTTTTTTGTGAATTCAATATACTTTTTTTGAATTTTTGACTAAAATTACATAAAAAAAGGCTCTGTTTGTGAAAAATATACTTAAGACCTCGGCGATGACTCCTGCTTACCTCAAAAAAGCGGATAGATACTTCAAATCAAAAAGTCCTATATTCGATACATTTGACGAGTTCTTTTTACATATCGGCTCCATAATCAATAAGACACACAAGACGCCGCAAGAGATGGTGGAGCTCGCCATAGAGGATATAGTATTCGGCTCACAAGACGAGATGATGGGTCACGTTAGTCTCTATTTTGAGTTTCATAATAAGATAGTCAAGTTCCTTGAGCTATTAGAAACATGCAAAAACGAAGACGAGCTTCTAAATAAAATCTCTGCCGTATCAGGCGCTCTCCTAAAGCTTTCAAACACCCCGAAAGACAAAATGGGTTTTTTGGTTGCGGAAAGAGCAAAAGAGCTTATTTTGATAGTTTTTGACGACTATTCCATATCCTATGCCGATCAAAAAGCGATTAGAACATCTTTTAAAGACAAGTTTTTGCAAGAGGCCATACTTGATGCGGTAGCCAAGATTGAGAAGCTAGAGAGAGAAGAGGCTAAACAAAAAGAGAGTTTGGAGCTACTGAAGCTTACCATATTGCTCTCAATGTTTTTTTATCGTTTACGAAAAGAGAATAAGGTCGGCAAGAAGTGGAAATAAGGAGCTTTTGATAAAACTCCTTTACTCGACGAATGTGACTATTTCATCCATCGCAAGCCTAAGCTGCTTTGTTTGCTCTTTTGCCCTGTAGCCAAAACATACGGCATAGGCTATAGAGTATTTCTCCTTATCAAATATTAAAACATTTTTGGATAACGTCTCCTCGAAAGCATCATAGTTAAACCCTTCGATCGGGCAGCTGTCTATACCTAGTACGGCGGCCGCCGTCATCATATTGGCGCTAGCGATATATACCTGCATTTTAGACCAATCTTCTACGCTCGGTTTTAGATCTTTTTTTAAGAAGTTATCAAATACCGCATTCACCATTTCAACTCTTTTGTGATCTCCGCCCGCTTTTCTATTAAAAGATTTTTGCAGATATTCGCTCTCTTTTTCAAACCAGCAAGGCTTTTTCGCCAAAAGTACGACAAAGTGCGAGCAGCTTGTTATTTGCCATTGATCCCAACATACCGGTCTAAGAGCCGCTTTTATCGCATCATTCGTGATTACTAGAAAATGCCAATGTTCGAGCCCAAAAGAAGACGGCGATTTTCTGCCGGCTTCAAGTATAAACTCAAAATCCTCTTTTGAAATTTTTTTGCTCTCGTCAAAAAGCTTGCAAGCGTGTCTAAAATCCATAGCTTCCATAAATGTTTTCATATCTTAAGCCTCCAAAAACAGAGCCTCTATCTCTGCTATCTTTTGTTTTAACAACTCTTGTTTTTCTTCATCCAATACTTTCGAGCAAATCCCAAACTTGTACACCCCGGCTCTCTTCCGGCTTTAGCGAATTTAGAGCCGCTATAACCTCCAAATCCCTGAGCCAAAAGAGCTTTGATTTGAGTTTTTCTTTTTCATCTGTTAGTGCAACGCCTCGTTTAGCTTGATTTCTCTTTTGCTTCTAAACGCCATTATTTTGCCGCTGACGCTATTTTGTCTGAAGTGTACGCCTTTGAAGCCGCCGATGTCGGATCCTTTTGTGATGAACTCGTCGCCTAACACCACGCCTTTTGGTGTTTTGCCGCCGTTTGCCTCTTTAATTTTTTCTAGCTCGGCCGCAGGAATGGAGATTTTTGTGCCTTCAAGTATTGCGATACCTGCGTCTATGATTGAGCCGTCACCCATAGGAATACCGCATACCGCATTTGCGCCCACAAGACAGTTTTCGCCTATCGTGATTGGATTGCCGTTTGTTCCGCTAAGCACGCCAAGGATTGAGCCGCCTCCGCCCACATCTGAGCCCTCGCCTACTATTGCGGAGCTTGATACACGACCTTCTATCATTGATTTACCGAGCGTTCCAGCATTGAAGTTAACATAGCTTGCTCCAGGCATGATAGTAGTGCCCGCACCCAGCTGTGCGCCAAATCTTACTTTTGTCGTGTCTAGTATTCTGGTGTTGTCTGCTGGAATTATGTGCTGCAGGAATCTTGGGAATTTATCGACAAATTCGACATGCGGGAACGTGCCCTCTAGCTTCATCTCTATCTCGTTAGCTCTTAGGTAGTCAAGCTCATACGGCCTGCCAGAGACCCAAGCGCAGTTGTGGAGCGCACCGAATATCCCGTCAAGTTTAAGGCTTCTTAAGGCTGCTTTGCCAGTAGAGAGTGCGTACAGCTTCAGATATCCGGCCTCTACGCTTTTTACAGGCGCATCGTCAAAAATCATCACAAACTCATACCCTTTGTCGCAGAATTTCCCTTTTTTGATTAGGTTTGCTAGAGTTTGGACTATCTGCACGTTTTTGTGCGCGTCGCCCGTCGCTTCGCCGATGAAAGGCTCAAAAGAAGATAGCGCGCTAGCTACGAACACTTTGTTTACAGGCACGCCCGCCTCGGCTGCTG
>JAEMQC010000004.1 GCA_022758985.1 Campylobacteraceae bacterium | reverse complement strand
ATCTTCCTTAAGTTTGTCGTACTCTCTGCCCTTTTTTATCAGCTCTTCGAGCTCTGTTTCGCCGACTCCAAATCTCTCATATGTGTTCATAAAATCTCCTTTTTGTTGTGTTTTGATTTTTTTTTGTTTTTTGTTTTTGCCCATCTTTTGACCCTCTTAGGTCATGCTGCGCCTCCAAGAGAGCTTTCTATTGCATGATTTAGCATAGGCACATCGATAATGAGCGCTATCTCACCACTGCCTAGGATAGTAGCTCCTCCGACGCCTCGCACCCCTCTGTATATCTTGCCTAGTGGCTTGATAACAGTCTGAAACTCGCCCAAAAGCTCCTCTACCACAAGCCCAAATTTTATATCGCCCACCTGCACTACGATAATATTTTCTCTATCGCTCTCATCTTTTGGTTTTAGCTCTCCAAAAAACTCTCTTAGATAGAGTATCGGGAGTATCGAGCCTCTGAGGTTGATGTAGCTGTTGCCGTTCATTTTGTCTTGATGCTCTTTTGTTAGCTCCAAGCACTCTAGCACCATATCGAGCGGGATCACATAGTGAGTAGCTCCGACCCTTGTCAAGAAACCGTCTATGATAGCTAGAGTAAGCGGCAAGTGAATAGAAAAAGTACTCCCTTTGTCAAGCTCGCTTCGGATATCTATATTGCCTCTGAGAGCCTCTATATTTCGTCTTACGACATCCATGCCCACGCCGCGCCCAGATATGTCGGTAATCTGCGACGCAGTAGAAAATCCCGGCTCAAATATGAGGTTGAATATCTCTTTTTGGCTAAGCTTTGCATCTTCTGGAACTATCCCTTTTTCTATCGCCTTTGCCAAAATCCTCTCTTCATCCAAGCCTTTGCCGTCATCTTTTATCTCTATGGCTATCGTGCCGGCGTCGTGAAATGCGTTTAGCTCCAAGCGCCCTTTTGGATTTTTGCCTTTTTCGTATCTCTCGTTTGGAGTCTCTATTCCGTGATCTAGCGCATTTCTGACTATATGCACTAGCGGGTCGTTGAGTTTTTCGATGATAGTCTTGTCAAGCTCGGTCTCGCCGCCATTTATCACAAGTTCTACATCTTTGTCTAGTTTTTTGCTCACATCGTGAACAATTCGCTTAAATTTGTTGAAGGTCTCCCCGATCTGCACCATTCTTATCTTCATGGCGCTCTCTCGCACCTCTTCTATCATATGCGACACAATCGATATAGACTCCATCAAATCATCGCTATCTAGTTCGGATGCTTTTTGGACCACATTTGCGTTTGCGATTACCATCTCACCTATTAGATTGATAAGAGAATCTATCTTTTCGCTATCAACTCTTATAGTGCTGGTAGTCACCATGCCGGCTTCCGAGCTTTTTTGGTTTTTGCCGCTCTCTTTGGTCTCGTTTTGTGCGGCTTTTTTTGCGGGTGCGCTAGGTTTTGACGAGACTTCTTTAGGCGGCTGATTGTCGCTCTTTGCCTCCTCTTTTTTGGAGTTTTGCAGAGGGATTATTTTAAGTTTGATATCGTCTTTTATAAACTCAAACACCTCTCTGACTTCATCTTCGCTCTTGTTTGATTTTAGTTTTATAAATGTACTTATGAAACACTCTTGCGGCTCTAGTTCGCTAAAAGTCGGTATAGCATCAATATCTAGCGAAAACTCCTCAATCTCGCCGACAGTTTTTAGAAATCTTATAAAATTGGATGGATCCATCCCGAGCTTAAATATCTCTTTTCCAAAATCTACTCTAATCTCATAACCTGCGATACCTGTATCGTTTGAGTCATCTTGAGGTTTGCTCTCCTCTTTTTTTTGTGAGAGACCGCCCAAGCTAAATTTTGATAGTTCGTTTATGAGCCTGTTGTTGACCTCCTCTAGCTCTGAGCTTAGCGCTCCTAGATTGCCGCCAGAATAAAACATAACCATATTTTGCATATGATCTTTTGATGAGAGCAAGATATCGATCATCTCATCGCTCATCTCCATCCTGCCGTTTCTGACATCGTCAAGCACATTTTCGGCTATATGGGTAAAGTCCACAAGCCCTTGCAGCTTTAGCATTCCGCCGCTGCCTTTGATGGTATGCGCCGCTCTAAAAACGGCGTTTATTCTGTCACTTGTCGCTCCGCTCTCTTGTATCTCCAAAAGAGCGGCCTCCATATTGTCCAAAAGCTCGATAGCCTCATCTTTGAACCCTGCTATCGCCGCTTGGAGCTGATCATCAGCAAAAAACATCCATTACCCCTTTTTATTTTCCAAAGTATGGGCCAACCCCATACAGAGAAAAAATTTCATCAACTTCAGCAGACAAGCCGACAACATCAAAAATCTTGCCTTTTGCGTCAACCTCTTTTTTGAGAGAGATAAGCAGCTGAATACCTGCCGTATCTATCTCTGAGACGGCCACAAGATTGACAAACACTATCTCATACTTGTCCATCTGCTCTTTTGTCTGGGCGTATAGCTCACCCACGGTTTTGATTGTGAGCTCTGATGGAGGATCTATTATTATGTTGCCGGCGCTTTTTGTAACCACCTACCGCCCCCTTATGCGCAAAGCTTAGAGATAGCCGCCATCAAAACCTCTTTGCTAAAAGGTTTTACCATCCACGCTCTAACTCCCAAAGCTTTGCCTTTTTCTTTCATCTCTGCCGAAGATTCCGTTGTTAGCATCAATATAGGGATGTATTGAAATTCCGGTTTTTGTTTGCAATGAGTTACAAATGTAAGTCCGTCCATATTTGGCATATTGACATCGCACACAATAAGCGCTATATCTTTGTTGCCTTCTAGCTTTTCAAGAGCGTCAACCCCATCTACCGCCTCAAGAACTCCATAACCATTTTCTTCGAGTGCGCTTCTAACCGCTAGACGCATCATACTCGAATCATCTATCACCATTATCTTCTTTGCCATCAATACCTCCGCTTATAGCTATAGCAAGTGGAAATTATAAAAAGCTAAAGTTGCATTTGTGTTTTGTTTTGAATTTTTTGCGACCAGAATTCGCCAATTCAAGTCATAAGTGCAACACCTATGCTTTTTAACCTGCTTCCAAAATCTTACCATAAATTTAGGCGTAATGAAAAAAACGAGAGGCTGAAACCATTAGAAAACTTCGCTACCATGCGGCTAAAATTCAGATTATTGGGTGGCGGAGTAATAATAGAGTGTTTTTTAGTGGATGAGAAAAAAGCGTATCAGATTAAACGTGCCATTGAACTCTCAATCGAACATTATGCGATTGAGATGGCGGATGATGCGGAGTGTTTGAAAATCATTGAAGAACGACTCGTCAATACACCATAATATTGAAGATTTTAGAACTAGAAACTTTTAACTCTGAGCGATGTAAAAACCTGTTTGTAAAGTTCATTCGGAACTTCATGCTCTATAGCCAACCGTGTAAAACTACTAAATGCCTCAAGAGA
>JAEMQC010000119.1 GCA_022758985.1 Campylobacteraceae bacterium | reverse complement strand
GGAAAGAGACAAAAATGCACTCATCTGTGCCGTAAAAGATTCTACGATAGATACGATAAGTTCCGGGCATATTCCGGTTAGTGCGCTGACAAAAGATTTGTCGTTTGAAGAGGCCTCTTTTGGGATAGAGTCGCTGGATTTCTTCTTTGCTACTCTCTATACTAGCTTGGTCAAACAATCGGCCGTCGAGCTAAAAAAGATCAGCGAACTTGTAAGTTACAATCCGGCCTCGATTCTTGGCATACCAAATAAGGGGCTTATCAAAGAGGGGTACGATGCCGACATGTTCATATTTGACCCATCTGCAAAAACTATAGTTTCAAATCTGCCGTCTCCTTATGCGGATATGAAACTAGAAGGTTGCGTGACTCATACGATTAAAGACGGCGAGGTCAAATATGCGGCTATTTGAGTATGTAGAAAATACGCTTGCCCTGGTAGGTAGGCCGTTTGTATCGGCTTACTACGCTATAAACGGACTTGGAAAATTTTGCCTTTTTAACGCTCATCTTCTGCCGATACTCTTTAAAAAGCCGATTCGAATTAAGGAGATTTTTTATGAGATCGAGCGTATAGGTATCAACTCTAGCGCTATAATAATACTTACGGCCATATTTATAGGTCTCGTTCAAGCTATCCAGATATATCAGGGTTTTCATAAGTTTGGGATGGAGAGTATGATGGGGTATACCATCTTCTATGCGCTTGGAAAAGAGCTGGCGCCCGTTGTTGCCGCCCTTATGGTAACTAGTAGAGCTGTTAGTTCTATGGCCGCAGAGCTTGGAACTATGCGGGTGACCGAGCAGATAGATGCGATAGATACTTTGGCGGTCGACTCCAGAAAATACCTCGTAATACCGAAGATTATTGCCGCTACAGTGGCGCTACCTATTTTGACTGCGGTTTTTAATATAGTGGCAAACGTCTCCTCTTTTGCTATCTCCGTCGTGGCGCTCGATATCAATCCGACCTCATATCTAAATACCATACGCCAGTACGCAGAATTTAGCAACTATATGACCGGTCTAGTAAAGGCCGGAGTGTTCGGTTTTCTAATTAGCTCGATAGGGACGTATTGCGGCTATCACGCATCGGGCGGGGCTAGAGGCGTAGGGCAGGCCACTACTATCGCTGTCGTCGCCGCATCAGTCACTATTTTGGTGGCCGACTATTTCTTGGCCTCACTATTTATAATACTTGGATACTAGGATGTCTACGTCTATTTTTGGTCCCGTGCTATCCCGCAGATTTGGGCTTTCGCTCGGTGTTGACCTTGTGGGAGAGGGGGTCAAAAAGTGCAACTACGACTGCCTTTATTGTGAATTGCCAAAAGCCAAAAAAGTATCGTCTATAGCTAGCGCCAAGGCTCCAGAGTTGATTGCCAAAGAGGTCGAAGCTGCGCTTTTAAAACACCCGGATATTGATTTTATTACGCTTACCGCCAACGGTGAGCCGACACTATATCCAAAGCTTTACGAGCTTGCCCTGATGCTAAACGAAATCAAAGGCAATAAGAAGCTTCTTATTCTCTCCAACGGCTCTACTATATGCGACGCTGAGATCAGAAAATCCCTAAGGCTGTTTGATGTTGTAAAACTGTCGCTTGATAGCGCCCTTGATATAAGCTTCAAAAAAATAGATAGGCCGCTAGAAACAAATCCCCAAAAGCTTATCGGCTGCATGGAGTCTTTTAGAGGCGAATATGGCGGTACCTTGGTGCTTGAGAGTCTATTTGTCAAAGGAGTCAATGATTCAAAAGAGGATGTGGTGGCTCTCAATGAGGCGTATTTGCGGATAAAACCGGATAGAATAGATTTGAGCACAATAGACCGTCCGCCGGCATACAGGGTGGAGGCCGTCTCGCCAGAGAGACTAAGAGAGATTGCCGCCATGCTTGATAAAAGCCTGATGGTGAGTATTGCGACAAGAAAGAGTGAGGGGTCAAAGGTTAGGTCTTTTAGCAAAGAAGAGATAATCTACTCGCTAAAAAACCGTCCGTTTAGCGTTTTTGATATAGAGGCTCTCTTCGACGAGCCCTCAAAGGGAGTGTTTGAAGAGATGAAAAAAGAGGGTCTGATTAAAGAACGAGAGGTTGCCGGAACTACATTTTATTGGTGCTTTTAATTTTTATTACGTTTTGTGTTTCAAATATATCCGCTATTTTATGCAGCTTCTCGCTCCATGCATTTTGAAAATATGCTATCTCGCTTCCATTTTTAAAGCTTTCCAGAGCTTCAAATATATCAGGTGTAGCCATCTTTTGTACCGGCATAAAGTCAAAATCTATAATTACGCTATCGCCTCTGTCTACCCTACAAAAAGATGCAAATCCATCAATTTTTGCGCCAAAGTTTATATTGTTGGCTCTTTTGAACATATTGCCTATCCCTTTGAAACCTCCTTCGTCCGATGCGCCGAATATCGCCGTATATACAGATGCCACTACTCCGGTCGTGCCGCTATCTTTGGCGTCTCGCATATAAATTTTGACGCCTCCCCTGACTAGTTTATCTTCGCCGTATAATCTCTCTTTTACGGCCACCGCCGATAAATACGCCGTTAGTACAGTAGGGCAAGCGTGCCCCGTTAATTTGGCTATATACTCAAAATCATATTCGACGACTCCGCCGTCAAAGCTTCCCAAAAAATCGGCAAGCGGGTCGTAGCAGACAATTTTCGGTAGTTGCGCATTAAGTGTTTTTATGTTCATATTCTAAACCTTTTTTGTTGATTATATATTTTTTAAAAAATTTAAACGATGATTTAAGTCAAGATTATTATAATCACAGCTTAACTTACAATTAGAATTATTGATAATAGGAGGAGAGTATGAAAAGAAGCCTGTTCTTGGCCGCTACTATGTGCGCCGTATCGCTAATGGCTACGGATATAGACGTGCAAAAACAAAAAGCGGCTGCGGCCGAGCTTAAAAAAACGATGATGGGTGAACTGAAGGCAAAGTTAAACGAAAGTCCGGTTGCGGCCGTTGAGTTTTGTTCTAAAAACGCTATAGATATTACAAATAGCGTCGCAAAAAAACATAATCTAAACATAAAAAGAGTTTCGGAGAAAAATAGAAACCCTATAAATAGCGCCGATGAAAATGACAAAAAAGCGCTTGCGCAGTTTGCCGAAAATATGGCTCGCAGCGGGAAACCGGGCGAATATGTAGTGGTAAACGGAAAATACTATGAGCCTCTGGTGACCAACGAGATGTGTGTAGTGTGCCACGGGAAAGATGCCAACATGGCAAGCGAGACGGCTCAAAAAATAAAACAGCTATACCCTAACGATAAAGCCGTAGGATACGGCGTGGGCGAGCTTAGAGGGGCAATATCCGTCTGGTAAAAGGCGGATATTTTGAAAATATAGTCTTGACAAATTAAGAAAAGTTGTATATAATCACGCTTCCATTTTGGCTGT
>JAEMQC010000113.1 GCA_022758985.1 Campylobacteraceae bacterium | reverse complement strand
AAGTATTGAGGACAAAATCACTCTTGACGCTATGACTCTTGTGGCTTATAGCGTAGGCGGAGAGTTTGGCAGGCGGGCGCATGCGCTAATATCAAAAATATCCACTCTTTCCGTCTAGAGGCATGGAATTTTGAGCCTAATTTTGATGGGCTATACAGATTAGAAAAGGCGCTAAATGTCTGGTTCGAGCCAAATAGCGAGCTTTTTGAGGTTAGATTGCTTGTTCGCTCCACTATAGCAAAATATTTTGAGCGAAGAGCAATGTCTATTACACAAAAAATAATCGCAACACGCCCTAATGGCGATGTGGAAATGTCCGTGCTAGTCTCCAGCGAAAAAGAGGCGTTATATGAGATCAAAAAATGGATACCGGATATTGCAGTCATAAGCCCAAAATCGCTTGTTTTGCAAATGAAAAATATAGCCTCTGAGTTTTTGAATAATCAATTGGATGTGCTGTTAAACTAAAAATAAGCCACTATCGCTCTGCGTCCGTATGAGCTGATCTGATAAAAAGATAATCACCATAAAATGTGCGGCAGATTATACCTTCTTCACAAACTCCGATTTGAGTCCCATGGCTCCGATGCCGTCAACTTTGCAGTCGATGTTGTGATCGCTATCAGTTAGGCGTATTATTTTGATTTTTGTCCCTATTTTTATTGCGCTTGAAGAGCCTTTGACTTTTAGGTCTTTGATGACCGTGACCATATCCCCCTCTTTTAGTACGTTGCCGTTTGCGTCTTTGACTACTAGCTCGTCACTATCGGCCTTAGCGGCGTCTTTGCTCCACTCGTGCGCGCACTCTGGGCAGACAAGCAGCGAGCCATCTTCGTAGGTGTATTCGGAGTTGCATTTTGGGCAGTTTGGTAGTTTATCGCTCATTGTTGTTCCTTTGTATGATTTATAATTTTCTAGCGTAGCAAAACAAAATGTCAAAGCTTTTGTGCGGCTTGTCTATCGTGTGGGCTACTGTGATGTGCGGTTTCTCAAAGCCGTTTTGAGTGAAAAACTCTATAAACTCTTCCGGCGTAAAGCCGTAGTGGTATACTCCCGTATTATCGCTATGAAAAGTGCCGTCTTCTTTTGCGAGGTCTGCTACGCCTAAATAACCTCCGCTTTTGATTGCACTTGCAAATCTAGCAAAAAGCTCGCTCGGTTTTTTGATGTGATGCACCGTCATTGCGCTAACGATCGCATCATATTCGCCATTTCCTAGGTGAGAGTCGGCGTCTAGCTCCAATATATCCACATTGGTTAGCTGTTGTGCATCAGCTTTTGATTTGAAGTTTTTTAGCATTTCGGTTGAGAGGTCTGCCCCGACTAGCTTTTTTACCAGCGGAGCTATGTTTAGCCCCACAAGTCCTGTACCGCAGCCAAAATCCATCACCGTGTGGTTGTTTTGAAGCGGTATGTTTTTGATGATTTGAGATGTTATTTTGGTCGCCATATTTACTCTAGTCTGGCTCTTGTCCCACTCGCTTGCCGCAGCGTCAAATCTCTCTTTGTTCACTTTTTGTTCCTGATATATAAGTATCCGACTGCCGAAATAAGGGCGGTAATAAATGAAAGCAACATTCCCATCGTTAGCCAACTACCAAGTAAATACCCTATTTGCGGATCCGGATCTCTGAAAAACTCACAAAATGCTCGCAAAAGCCCGTACAGTATTCCGTAAATAAAAGCCAGCTGACCGTCAAATGTTTTTTTGAGTCTTACCGAGTATAGTATAGCAAATATCACGACCCCTTCAAAAAATGCTTCATATAGCTGAGACGGGTGTCGCAAGGTTGCTCCAACCCAAATACCAAGCGGACTGTCGGTCGGGCGACCCACAAGTTCTTGGTTCAAAAAGTTTCCGATACGTCCAAAAGTATAACCGAGCCCGGCGCTAACAGCCGTCAAATCCATAAGAACGAGGAAGCTTTTTTTGTATTTGCGGCACCATAGATACGAGGCCAACAAAAAGCCCAAAAGTCCGCCGTGATAGCTAAAGCCGCGAAGTCCTACAAATGTGCCGTTCATGAATGGATTAAATATCTGCCACGGGTGAGTCAGATACCACATCGTATGGGTGTCGTAAAAAAGAATATAGCCAACCCTGGCGCCTAGTATTACGCCTACCTCCGCCCAAAAAAAGTAGCTATCGACCTCTTCCGGAGTAAACGGGTATTTGTCTTTGACTGCAAGCCATCTAGCAAATACATATACGCCAAGAAGGGCGGATACATACATGATGCCGTACCAATGGACGGGGATGCCAAAGAGATTGAAGGCTACGGGGTCAAAAGCGGAGTAAATATGTTGCCACCGTTCAAGCACTATCTCAATACCTCGTCTATTAGTTCTATAGGGTTTTTGAATGCCGCATTGACGCCGTGTTCGTGCATTGCGTTTGTGAGTTGCATTCTGCACGCTGAACACTCGGCGCTCACTATGTCGGCGCCGGTCTCTTTTATCATTTCGGCTTTTGGCGCTCCGGCTTTTTGAGCCAGCTCAAATCTTTCCGTTTGCATGGTTACGCCGCCAAATCCACAGCATCTATTTGGGTTTTCCATCTCTATCGTTTTGAAGTTTTGGGCTATCAGCGCTCTAGGCTCTCTCCATACGCCTTGGGTCTTGCGCGCATGGCAAGGGTCGTGATATGTGACCGAATAGTTTAGCTGCTTACCTTCTTTTGCGAGCAGCTCTCTTAGCTCTGTGTTGTCATGTAGCCATTTTGTGGCTAGGCTCACTTTTGCTACTATTTTTTCGCATCTCTTCAGCCACTCAGGCTCGTTTGCCAGCGCTTTTTCCCAGTCGTGCACCATCATCGATGAACATGTCGCCTCCGGTACTACGATAGCGTCCACCGTATCTATAAAACCCTCAAAATACTCTATATTTTTCTTGATGAGATATCTCACCGTATCAAGATCACCCGTAAAATATGCCGGAGCCCCGCAGCAGAGCTGTTTTTTTGGTATCAAAATATCTACGTTTAGTTTTTCAAGCACCCTCACCAGCGAATCGCCGATGTTTGTATACGAATAGTTTGCCATGCACCCTATAAATACCGCTACTTTTTGTTTTGGATTTGAGGCCGCTATGTGCTCTTCGTGAGAGTTTAGAAAGCTCGTTTTTGATACGGACGGTAGCAGTCTTCCACTTTTGACGATAGGCAGATAAAAGCGAGGAAGCATGGATGATTTCTCTTTTTTATCGGCAAATACGCAGGTTTTGAATACATAACCCATTTTTGCCATCAAGTCCATAACCGCTCTATGGCGAAGCAGCCAGAAGAATACTCTTTTGTACCACGTAATACCGAACTCTTTGGCTATCTCGGCGCGCACCTCTTCAATCGCCGTATCCGTCGGTAGCTTGGAAGGACATACGTCTACGCAGTTGGTGCACAAAAAGCAGCTTTCGAATATTCGCTTGCTCTCTTTATCGAGAGGCAGATCGCCTCTTTTGTGTGCGGCCAGCAGGTCCAAAAAACCTCTCGGACTGGTTGTCTCAT
>JAEMQC010000036.1 GCA_022758985.1 Campylobacteraceae bacterium | reverse complement strand
AGCCTCATATCTAGGGTCAATGTCTAGTTCGCACAAAGAGTAGTAGTTGTATAGGTATATATAGTTATTTTCAGGCACATCTGCGTTTGCTATCAAAATATCATATACTTTATTTCTAAGCAATACGCAAAGCTCATCCAAAACGCTGCTTTTTTCTATATGTTTTATCTTCGAAATACGGCCAAATATATTGACAAATTCGTTTAATTCATCTTTTGTGGAAATATCCCTTAGATATAAAAGGGACTCAGCGATAAACTCGGCTCCGTCCATCGTATTGCAAGCGTTTGCGAAATTTTGTTTGTCAAGTGGTGTCATTTATCTCTCTGTTTGTAAATATTTTTTTAAACTATCTCTCAAATCCAAAAAAGCTCTTTTATATGCTTCTTTTTTATTCAAAATCTCTCTTATTTCGCTCTCGTCATAAATATGAGACGAGAGATTTCGACTCTCTATCATATCAAGCCACACACCCTCATCAGTAATAATTTGCTGTGCATACGCCTCTTTAAAAACAGCCCTTGGGCTTTTGGCGTCGATACCTATAAAATCCAAATATCTCTTAAGCGCTTTCCAGCACATTTCGTATGTAAACTCAAATCTTTTTACAACCAAATCCAAATAAACATCCTCAAAACCGTCGGCTTTAAAATCATCTTCTCTATCTACGACACTTGCGAATTTATCTAGCGCATTTGAAAAATTATAGAGTCCATCCTCGGCCCTTAGCTCTTTTGTGGCGCTATACAACACCCTACCGGTTGACTTTACCCTGTTTTTAAACCTATCCTCGCATCTGCTAAGATTTTGGACATCTATTTTTACCAGCGTCTTAAGGGCGGATACTTCATCTTCAATCAGATAGTTTGACTTGAAGTTTTCATCCTCATATGCAATATCTATATCGCTTCCTTGCACGGCTTCTCCGCTAGCCTGCGAACCGTAAAGATAGATTCTCGTAGGCTTAGCGTGTTTTAGGATTATCTCTTTGACTTTATTTATCAAAACAGTTTTATTGGTCTGCATCTTTTATCTTATTCTCATTTTGACACAATATCGGCGCATATACTATTTAGTGTACCGCTGTTTATTTCTATTATGTTTGTATCTACGAAAACGCTATCTTTCATTCGCCTCGTCTCTATTGAACTTAAAATTTGTCATATCAATTTGGAACTTGTTAAAAACCATATCCACATCGTCAGCCGTCGTACTTATATTTTTTATAGACGATACAATAGCACTAATCGGCTCTTTGATCATGATAATAACCTTTGCCCTATCTGTCTCTTGTAACTCTTTATACTCACTTGGTATATGTACCACACCGTTTTGTATAGGTGCTTCAAACTCTATGGCATACATCTATATCACCTCATTCAAAATATATAAACTCATAATCGCCAGTATAGCCAAACTCGTTATATAGCCAAATCCATTCATCAGGACGAAAAAAGCTCTCACAAGTAAGCGCCCAGCACTGAAGATTAAACAGTTCGGCGTCATTCCGATACGCCTCAACTACAAGATAGCCGCTTTTGGCGACCCTACCCATCTCGGCTAACGCACTTTTTAGACCAAAAATCGGCAAATTGTGCAAAGTAGTAAGCGAAATGGCAAGGTCAAACTGCTTGTCCCCAAAAGGAAAAGGCTCTTCAGCTTTATGATAAAAAAGATGTTCTTTAACTTCTTCTTTTGCGTTCTCCAGTGCATATTTTGAGGAGTCAAAACCAACGATTTCCGCATTCGGAAGCAGCTTTTTTAACTCATATAGCAAAAAGGCTTTACCACATCCAATATCTAATATCTTTGCGCCATCTTTTAGTCTATACTCTTCTATCAGCTTCTGGGCAACTACCGACCACCTGCCGTCGTATTTATAGCCGCCATACCCAAATCGTCTATCACCGTCCCAATAGTCATAGCCGTACTCTTTTGCCTTGGTCATGCAGGCTATTTTGTCATCGACCATTCTCGACACATAGTCTCTGGCAGTCTTTTTGTTTTGAGGGTTTAATTATCCAAACATTTGGCACAATATCGGCTATGCGATGCTATCTTTAAACATTATAAGACAAAAACAATGAAACAAACACACCAGAAGATATACGACCTAGCAGCAAAACTCTATCCCATACCTAGAAGTCTCACGGGAGATGGGGTCAGGCAGACGCTAGAAATCATCAAAGAACTACTGCCAAACCTTGAGATACATGGCGTCCCTAGCGGCACGAAATGTTTTGACTGGGAGACTCCAAAAGAGTGGAGGATAAGAGATGCGTACATTGTTACGCCTAGCGGCAAAAAAATTGCGGAGTTTGGGCAAAACAATTTGCACATTGTGGGTTACTCGACGCCGCAAAGACTAAAGATGCCGCTTGATGAGCTAAAAAAACATATCTATACCCTACCCTCCATGCCAGACGCCATCCCTTATGTCACATCGTATTACAAAGAGTCATGGGGTTTTTGTATAAGTTATGAGCAGTTTTGCGCTCTGGAGGATGGGGAGTATGAGGTTTTTATAGATAGTGAGCTTTTTGATGGGGTTATGAACTATGGGGAGCTTATCATCAAAGGGGAGAGCGAAAAAGAGGTACTCATATCGACATATATTTGCCATCCATCACTTGCAAACAACGAAGTGTCCGGTCCTTCGGTCGCTACATACCTAGCCGACTGGATAGCATCCAAAAAGCGTAAATATAGCTACCGAATACTTTTTATCCCTGAGACCATAGGCTCCATCTACTATCTCAGTCGCCACCTTGAAGGGATGAAAAAAAACACCGTCGCAGGCTTCAATCTAACATGCATCGGCGACGATAGAGCCTATAGCTTCATATCCACAAGGCACGGCGATAAAATGATAGACAAGATTGCCAGACATACGCTAAAAAATATAGATGCCAACTACAAAGAGTATCCCTTTATTCTATCCGGTAGCGACGAGAGAAAATACAACGCCCCCGGCGTAGACCTACCTGTCATATCAGTAATGCGTTCAAAATACGGTGAATATCCGGAGTATCACACTTCAAAAGATAACTTATCGGTCATATCCCCAGAGGGTCTGGGCGGCGGTTTTGAGGCGCTAAAGCAGATGATAGAGGCGATAGAGGCAAACGAAAAATATAGGGGCACAACGCTATGTGAGCCGCAACTAGGGTGCAGGGGACTATACCCAACCGTATCAACACACGACACATGGAGGCAGGTTAAAGCGCTCAAAAATATACTCGCATACTGTGACGGCACAAAAGACCTCATCTGTGTATGCGAAAAAATAGGCGAGAAAATAGTTGATGTGTTGCCTATCGTAGATGAGCTAAGGGCACAAGGGCTGCTAGAGGTTTGCGACTAGCGGATTGCCGCCCGTAAGATGTTCCCCCTCTATCCCAATATGCTCTATCTTGCCGTTGAACCCTTTGTTGTCATCTAGCCAAGACAAAAATCCAACATATCCACCCACAAAAATCATCCGTCTATCTTTGACGTCGGCAAGTAGATTTACCGTA
>JAEMQC010000006.1 GCA_022758985.1 Campylobacteraceae bacterium | reverse complement strand
AATATAATGTCCGGATCTTTTATCTTATCACCTCTGTTTTTTACAGAAAAATATAGCTTATTATCATCCTCAAATACATCTATAACAATCTCTGTTTTTGACGTGCTATACTCATACGCATTGCCTATCAAGTTTAAAAGTATCGTATAGATTTTATCTCTATCGTGATATAGCTCGTCTGCGCAATTAAAATTTCTAAGCACAATAAAATGCTTATTTTCAGATAAATGGAGTAATGCGTCATCAATATCATCTAACATAGCCTTAATGCTAAACATAGAAAGATTTTTTTCTAATACTCCAGTTTCCACAGCAGCCATTGCTACTATATTATTTAGCTGATAGTTTAACTTTAACATATCTAGATAAACAAGCCTAAAGGTTTCATACTCCTCTTTTCCTTTAAGCGATTTTTCTAGTATCTTCATAAGAGATGTCATGCTAACAAGAGGATTATCAAACTCATTTCTAATTAAAGACAAAAATCTATCTCTAGATTTCTCGGCATTTATTAGCTTTTGACTTAGATGCTCTAGCTCTTTAAAACACTCATCTGAACTTAAGCTATTACAATAGTTGACTCTATCTTTCATTGTCCGCTCCTTGCATTAATAGCTCTAATAGTACTTGCAATGGTATTTTTCATCACCTCAGGCGAGCTTATCTTTGTTATCCAGCCATTAAATCCAGCTTCTTTACCGGTTTTTTTGCTTTCTTCGCTAATTTCTGTTGTAAGCGCTATAACCATCTTATTTTTATACTTATCAAGAGATCTCAAAAGCCTACAGATATCATATCCGCTAAAAACAGGCATATTAATATCACAAAAGAGTATGTCAAACTCTAATGTCCCATCCTTTAGTCTATTTGCAAAATTTTCGCTATCGTCATATGTCTCAATCTCTATAGTACCGTTATCTACAAGCTCTGATACAGTATATTTGACTGTTTGCAAAATAGATTTACTATCATCTAAAAAAACTACTTTTTTAGGCATTGGCATCTTTCTCCTTTACTTAGTATAAATTGTCGGTTTAAGTTGTTTTACGCAATTTGTTATATTAAACAGTGTCTCCGAATGACCTATTAGCAAATACCCATCTTTTTTTAGTTTAGACGAGACATTTTCTACTATTTTTCTCTTCTCTGAAGCGTCAAAATAGATAAGCATATTCCTCAAAAAAATCAGATCAAACTGCCCCATATCGCTAGGCAGAGGCTCTAATAAATTGAGTCTTCTAAAAAGAAGGTTTTGTTTTATTTTGTCGTCAATGATAAAATGCCCCTCATATTTGCCTTTGCCCTTTAGGCAATATTTTTTGAGATACTTTTGAGGAATTTGCGATATGAATTTTTCTGGATATAGTCCTATTTGGGCTGTTTTGATCACCTCTGTGTTGATATCGGAGCAGACTATCTCATATCTTAGATGTCTTGCCGAGAGCGCCTCATCGCATACAAAAGCGGCGCTATAAGCCTCCGCTCCTATTGAGCACGCAGCGCTCCAGATCCTGACATTATCCCTTGCGTTTGCCAGCACATGATCTCGCAAAAACTCAAAATGGTGATGCTCTCTAAAAAAGCTTGTCTCATTGGTGGTGATGATGTCTATAAACATCTGTTGCTCGACATCATCTTTCATCAAAATATCAAAATATGCAGAGTAGTTAGATAGATTGTAGTATCTAAGCCTCTTTGCTAGTCTCGACTCTATAAGAATCTTTTTCTCCGGCTTCATATGAATACCGGAGATTTTTTTGATAAACTCCCTAAAGGTTTCAAACTCTTTGTCTGTTAGTTTTGCGTACATCTATATCCTACTTACAGCGCATAGTGGTCGATAGATCTAGCCAAATCTTCGACATCAAGCTTTGAGATAATGTGATTTACATTTAGCGCTTTACACTTGGCGCTTACGCTATCGTTTGCCATATTTGTATTTACTATAATAGGCAACTCATCGTAGCGCTTATCCTCTCTGATATTTTCGATAAGAGTTATGCCGTCCATTACAGGCATCTCAAGGTCTGTTATAATCAAAGATATCTCGCTTGGCTCAAGCTCTTTTAGTCTACTTAGTAGCTCGGCTCCATTGTGGAACAACTCATAATCGATATTTAACTGCTCATACGCAGTCTTTAGAGCCCCTCTAATAACAGCGCTATCATCTGAGCTAAGTATCTTGCCTCTTAGATTTCTATGTATCCTTAGAGAGTGCGTCTTTGCTATCTCTTTTGTCTCGATAGTAGGGAATACATCCATCAAAAACTTATCGGAGTCAAAAATAAGACACAACCCACTGACTCCACTTAGCGATATATCCACGACAAATGTTGTTTTCGGGTCTTTTTCGGAATTGTCTACCATTTTATCGCTACCGATACTCAAAATACCGATAACATTTTTGATAATAAGCCCAAATCGCCTATCGCCATAATTGCATATCATGACAAGCTCATATACGCTCTCCTCCGCCTCGCACCCTAGCCATCTATCAAAGTTGACTACCGGCAGGACAACTCCTCTAATTTTTGAGATACCCAAAATGAGCGAATAAGAGTCCGAGTTTTTTGTTATCTCTATTTCAGATAGCGATATTAGCTCTTCTACTTTTGCCACATTGATAGCATAAAGCCCGTCAAAACCGTTTCTAAATATCACATACTGACCGCTTACGTCGGCGTTAGAGGTGATAAGCGCTATCAGATCATCGTCTTCTATAAGCTCTTCTTGATTTGACTGTTCGCTTGTTTGATTTTCTATCATACCTACCCCTTGTTTGCTTGTATGCGACTATAGATGTTTTTTGAGAGCTCCTCAATATCCAAAACTTGGCTTAGATTGAGCGCTACGACAAAGCTTTCTCCCACTTTTACCATCTGCTCGATAAACCTCTTTGGCGTCATAGTCCCAAAATTTGGATGACCTCTGCTGGCCTCTTCGCCAATTGTATGGACCTGATCAATGGAGTCCACCAAAAAACCGACCTCAAAAACTTGATTTTCCTCTTTGTCAAACTCCTCTATTATGATGCAGGTCTTGCTGCTCTCATTTATAACGCCTATACCTAGTCTTCTAGCCAAATCAATGACCGAGACGACGCTGCCCCTGATATTTGTAACGCCAAGCATAAACTCCGACATCTGAGGCACTCTAGTGATAGAGACATACTCTATAATCTCTTTGATTTTTGAGATTGGAACGGCAAAGTTCTCACCTGCCGTCCCGAAAACTAGATATTGAACCCCGTCAATCGAGGAGGCGCCAAGCCCTCCTAGCTCTTCCTCGAGATTCATCTATCAAAACCTCTCAAAACCGGCTTTGTCGACTGTCGCAGCCTTGCTAAAAGAGCCTGTTTGATGCGCTATTGCCGCTGGTTTTGTCGCAGCCTGTCTTGGGGCGGCCGGTTTTGGAGCCACACCTCTTGTCGCTGGATGGTTTTGAGTGGCAAAAGAGCCGCTTCTTGCTCTAGCGCCATCCTCTCCTACCTTAAAGAAGCTCATCATCTCCATTAACTGCCTAGCCTGCG
>JAEMQC010000094.1 GCA_022758985.1 Campylobacteraceae bacterium | reverse complement strand
AAAAAATTTAGTAGCTCGGTTAGATTTTGCGGAAAACTGGCAATAAAGGATATTTGAATTGTCTCACTACAGATATAGCAAACTAAAAGATAACTGGGTAATAATATCGCCAAAACGCGTTCGCAGACCATCCGATTTTGAACTATCCTCGGCGGAGGCATACGACGTAGATTCTCCTTTCGTATACGGCAATGAGCACAAAACACCGCCCGAGATATACGCCGTAAGGGAGTACGGCTCAAAAAAAGACTCTCCGGGCTGGAAAGTACGCGTCGTCCCAAATAAATATAATGCGCTAGAGATAGAAAAAAATCCAAATAGCGATTTTGACGGGATTTTCGAAAGAATAGATGGATTTGGGGCCCATGAAATAATTATCGATACGCCCAGATTCCCGTCAAAATTCCACGATCTAAGTGTAGAAGAGATTGCGCTTGTTTTTGTAGCCGCCAGAGATAGAAGCGCAGATCTTTCAAGAGATACTAGAATCAAATACATCAATATCTTTAAAAACCAAGGGCCGCTTGCCGGAGCCAGCATATCGCATCCGCACACACAGATAATAGCGATGCCGTTTATCCCTAAAAATATTTTGACCGAAATAGAGCAGTCTAGAAAACATTTTGAAGCAACCGGAAGGTCACTAATAGGAGATATCGTAGCCAGCGAAATAAGGGCTAAAGTAAGAGTAGTGGAAGAGAGCGACAACTTTATACTATATTGCCCCTATGCATCTTTTTGGCCTTTTGAGACCGCATTATGCCCAAAAACGGGCGTTAAGGATTTTTCGCTGCTAGACGAAGCAAAGCTTACGGAGTTGGCAAAAATGACCCTGTATGCACTAAAGCGCATCAATATGGCACTAAAAGACGTCTCATATAATATTTTTATCAAAACGGTACCGCCAAAAAGAGAGGCCAGAGAACCTAATTTCTACTACAAACTTGATGAATTCTACAGATGGCATATCGAGATAGTGCCGAGAATTCCGGTCATAGGAGGATTCGAGCTCTCTAGCGGCGTTTTTATAAATACAGTCGCTCCTGAAGAAAGCGCTAAATTTTTGCGCTCAATTGTTGCGCTATAGTCAAAAAAGTTTGCTATAATCCAAGCTAATGCAAAACTAAAAAAGGTAAACGTAATGGATACGAGAACGAGCGTAGTACCTATTGAGGCAAACATAGAGAAGGATAGTTTTTCTTCGAATGTGCACGGCGCATCCGTCTTTGCCGAGGAGGCAAAGGACTACACCGGAGCCGATTACAAAATACCGGATAGCTACGGCATAGATACGCTAAAACTTATGCCGGTCAACGTAAACACGGTATATATGTACTGGGAGATTACGGATAAGCTTATACAAAATTACCAATTCATCACTTTCGCACTTAGACTGCTTGAAATAGACGGCGAAAACGAAAAAGAGGTGCTCGGCTTTTATTTTAAAGAGAGGGTATCGAGCAAATACGCAAACGCCCATATGCCGTCAAAACATCTTATGGCCATAATCGGCGGCGTAGACTCAAACGGTAGATTTACCGAGCTTTTGCGCTCGAATAAAATAACGATGCCTAGCGACTCGCTATGTGCCTCTTCACAAGAGACGTGGATGAGCAAACAATCAGAGTGGACTGAGCTTATAAAGGCCAGCGTATCTCACTTTTCACATGCGAAATCTTCTATTAGCATCATAAAAGAGATGGAATTTTTAAAAAAATACGGCGAAAAAGCTGCTTTCGGACAATCTAGCTTTGAGCTTTCAAAAAAGGATTAGGTTATGCCAAAAGGCTATTTTGTTCCCGTGCTACACTCCCATCTGCCTTTCGTAAAGCATCCAGGATTTGACTACTTTTTGGAAGAACACTGGCTGTTTGAGGCCATAAGCGAAACCTATATTCCACTACTAATGGGCTTTAAAGAATTAAAAGAGAGGGGAGTAAACTTCAAAATCACGATATCCCTTACACCTCCGCTGTGCGAAATGCTAGCCGACGACTACCTAAAACAAAAATACCATGAGCATCTTCAAAAGATGATAGGGCTTTGCGAAAAAGAGGTAGAGAGAACAAAGGAAGACGCCTATTTTAGAGACGTTGCCAGATTTTATCTAGAGAGATTTAACTCCCTAAAAGAGTTTTTTGAAGGATTTCTAAACTATGACGTACTAAACGGATACAGATACTTCGCCGCTTCCGGAAATATAGAGATTATCACTTGCGGTGCAACACACGGATTTTTGCCGCTGATGTCGGCAAACAAAAAAGCGGTAGAGGTGCAGATAGAAGTAGCCGTAGCGTCGCACAAAAAACATTTCGGACGAGCTCCAAACGGAATATGGTTGCCGGAGTGTGCATACTATGACGGGTTAGACGAGATACTAGACAAAAACGGTATCAAATTCTTCTTTATGGATTCGCACGGTTTAGTATATGCCAAGCCAACTCCGAAATTCGGTGTTTTTGCGCCAATATATACGCCAAACGGCGTAGCGGCATTCGGCAGAGATCCAGATAGCTCAAAGCAGGTATGGAGTTCAAAAGAGGGCTATCCTGGAGACGTCAACTACCGCGATTTTTATAGAGATATCGGCTATGATCTTGACTTTGACTACATCAAACCATATATATGTCCGGACGGAACACGTGTGTTTACGGGACTCAAATACTATCGTATCACGTCGTCTACCGATTACAAAGAGGTCTACAATAGACAAAACGCTCTCTCTATGACAAAAGAACACGCCGCAAACTTTCACTTCAACAGAGAGAAGCAGATAGAGTATGTAAGCCAGTTTATGGATAGGCCGCCAATGATAGTCTCTCCGTACGATGCGGAGCTTTTTGGGCACTGGTGGTTTGAGGGGCCGGAATTTTTGATGTCCGTTTTTGAGGAGATGGATAAGCATAAAGTCATAGAAGCGATTACCCCGATGGAGTATCTAGGATTATACGACACAAATCAAGTAGCGCAGCCAAATCCGTCGTCATGGGGCGACAAGGGCTATTATGACGTCTGGATAAACGGTGGAAACGACTGGATATATAGACATTTGCACTTTATGGCGGATAAGATGTGCGAGCTTGCCGACAGATATAAAAACTCGAAAGATGCGATAGTGGATAGGCTTCTAAACCAGATGGCAAGAGAGCTGCTGCTGGCGCAAAGCTCCGACTGGGCTTTTTTGATGACAACAAAAACCGCAGTCGAATACAGCACCAAAAGAACTAGAGAACATATATCCAACTTCATAAAGCTGCTAGATATGCTAGAAGACGGCGGGCTCGACGAAGAGTTTCTTTGCGCAGTGGAAGATAAAAACTCTATATTCCAAGGGCTTGATTTTAGGATTTACGCCTCTTGAATATCGCCTACATAGATTGGGGCGGCACAAACTTCAGGTGTGTCGTAGAGGAGGGCTCTAAGAGCAGCTCATATACGAAACCGAGCGGAGAGATAGATATAATCTCGGAGTTACAAGAGCTTTTCAAGCTTCATCCAAAGATATCAAAAATATGCATATCGTTTGCTGGACAAACAAAAGATAACAAAATTCTATCCGCCCCGAACAT
>JAEMQC010000139.1 GCA_022758985.1 Campylobacteraceae bacterium | reverse complement strand
AACCCCGTCAAACATAGCTAAATGCGCTTTTGAGATATTGGCGGAAGATAAAGAGCTAAACAACTACTACAAAAAATCCCACTACCTGACAAATGACTTTTTGAGTGATGTAAACTTTATACTCGATAATGGCTCTATAAATATCGGAGACTACGACGACTACAAAAAGTTGACGGAGATTATAGCTACGCAAAACGAGGATTGCATAATTTTGACCCCGTATGTCAAAGGCGTTGAGCGGATTCAGGCGCTAGTGACAAGGCTTGGCAAGGAGGATGTCGTCAAAGTAATGACGATGCAGTCCATCAAGGGGCTTGAGGCAAAAACAATCATACTGCATAATTTTGATGCGTTTTTGAGACAATCGCAAAAATATGACAGAGAGATATTTTATAGAAAAATCTATGTACTTTTGACAAGGGCATTGGAAAATATCTACATCTCAACAGGCAGCCTGCAAGCTAGCGAAGACGCAGGCACCAAAAAAGTATTGGAAATACTAGCCAAATATAAGGATGCAAAATCTGCATCGGAAGACGACAATGTAGGTGATATAGAAAAAGAAAAATTTTCTGCCGCCAAACTCGGACCTATTATGGAAAAAGGCAAAATAGTAGTCGATGCAGCGGTGATAACAAAAGAGATTTTCGCCCTCGTGGCTGGGCTGCTGGCATGAGCATTGTAAATTTGGGAGATTGATAAAGTGAAAGATTTGTTAGAAAATTTATCTATTGATGCATCAAGCTGATTAGCGTTTATAAATATCTACTGAGCAAAATTGAGGAGAACAAATGAGAAACATACTTTTGGCGGCAAAATATCTAGCATTAGAGGAACAAAATGGCTTAATCGAATCGCAGCATCTGGTTAGAGCGCTTGAGAATCTACAAATAGAAGACGCTAAAGCCGCAAGGATTTTTAATTTGCTACTTGGCGATGTCTCGTTTGGTTCAAAAAACGATATAAGGCAGGAAAATCTAGATAAGGCTGCGAATTCGTCAAAAGTTGGTTTTGCAGAAGATGTAAAAAATCTAATAACAGTGCTGAAAAATGCGGGCTACCCTAGGAATAGGACAATCTCAAGGCTAAACACGGCGGCTACTCCTGTAAGTAGTTTTGAAAAAATCAAAAAAATCAAAGCGTCATTGCAAAAAGAGGCTTTCGGTCAGGGAAATGCGGTCGAATCAATATGCGACGGACTGATGAGGGCGGAGTATAAAAAGCAAAAAAATGAGCCGCATGCACTGTTTTTGTTTGCAGGGCCGCAAAGTCCGGCAAAAGCTTATATAGCCAAAGCGCTAGCCTCTCTTATGCCTGAGTACAAAATGGTCAGTTATAAAATGAGCACTTATAGTAGCGGTAACGGTTCAAAACAGCTATTTGGCACGCCCGCCCCTTACTCCGGTCAAAAAGAGGGGGTATTGACTGATTTTGTAAAGAAAAATCCAAAGTCGATACTTATTTTTGAAGACATTGAGCTTGCGGAGAATGAGACCCTTACAGCGCTCGCAAACATCGTGGGTGATGGCAAGTGTGACGATGCTTTCAGTCTTGAGTCTATCGATTTTACTCAGACTATTATCATTTTGATTACATCGTTGGGCAAAGAGGTGTACTCAAAGTACGAGTTTATGCTGCAAGCCCAAAACGATCAAAAGAGCGCCGAAAAGATGATTTTGGACGCTTTGTCTAGAGAGCGACGAACTTCAGCCTCTGGGCACAATCCGGGTGACAGAGACGAGCCTGTTTTCAGCTCCTCCTTTATGTCGGCGCTTAGGCAGGCAAATGTTGCACTCTTTGGCAAACTTGGCTTTGGGGTATATGTAGAGCTTGTTAAAAAAGCCATTGTAGATGAGCTTGAGAGCTTTGAGAGACAGATGGGCATCAAGGTGATTGCGGCAGATATAGACGCTCTGGCGAAGCTGCTCATACTCTCTTTTGGTCCAGAGTTTGATTTGGAGGGTATCAAAGAGAGGGCGCCATCGTCTGTACTAGACTGTATCACCGACTCGATACTCAAAAATAGCAGCTCGCCAAAAAGCGTAACCGTCTCGGTTGAGGAGGTCAGTAAAAGCTCTATAAATGAGCTAGTCGGCGAGGCGGATGATATGAAGCTGTTAAATACGCTCTTTAGAAAAAGCCAAACGCTAAAATATGAATACAACTACGATGAGACAGAGTGTAAGCTATCTTTTGGCGGTGTAGCGCTAGAGAAAGTCAAAAAAGCGGCTGATTATGGTGAGGAAGGCGGCTTTAGCATAGAGCTTCCGGATGTTAGCTTTAATAAGATAGCGGGACACCATAGGGTAAAAGAGAGATTGCTGGAGGCCATCCGGATACTAAAGAACAAGACGCTTAGCGAAGAGCTTGGAAGACATATGCCAAAAGGGATGCTACTCTATGGCCCACCGGGAACCGGCAAAACTATGCTTGCAAAAGCATTTGCAAAAGAGGCGGACTTGCCTTTTATCGCGACTACCGGTCCGGATATGCTAAACGAAGAGATGATGAAAAAAGTATTTGAGAAGGCGAGAGACTATGCGCCTTCCATTGTATTTATAGATGAGATAGATGTGTTCAAACACAGAGGAAGAGGCTATCCGACGGATTTTTTGATTAACAAACTGCTTACTTTGATAGACGGCTTTTCGACAAACGAAGAGGAACGGATATTTATCGTGGCCGCCACGAATCTAAAGGACAACATCGATGAAGCTATCATCCGCTCAGGCAGAATAGATCTGCATATATTAGTGGATTATTTGGATAGGGATGCTAGGGCGTGGTTTATTGATAGGATGCTTAAAAAAGATATTTTTGATAAGTCGATAGACAGAGAAAAACTGCTCAAATACACCGCCAATATGAGCGGTGCAGACTTGCAAAAGATAGAGAACGAATCCATCCTTCATGCAAGCCGCAAGGGTCTTGATAAGATCAGCGAAGCGATGCTGATGGAGCAGATCAACTCTCTCAAATACGGTGAAAAAATAGAAGACGAAAAATTGGAGATTATGCTAACAAGAACCGCATATCACGAAGCCGGTCACGCCGTCGTCTCAAAGATATTGATGCCGCAGCAAAAGATAGAGCAGGTGACGGTCACGCCAAGATCAAATGCACTAGGATTTGTATCGTATGACACACAAGAGTATCAAAATCACACTATCGGCTGGTTCCAAGACCGTATTTGCGTCTGTTTTGCCGGCAGAGCAGCAGAGATCAAAAAATATGGTGACGAGGGCATAGAGGCCGGCGCAAGTAACGATCTAAAAATGGCAAACCATCTGGCGTACACTGCTATAGCCGAACTTGGCATGGACAGCAGACTGCAAAATATATGCAAAAGCTCTCTGGGCGAGAGCAGAATCTTTGAAGCAAAAATCGAAGAGATACTTCACGATTGGATATCAAAAATGACTCAAAAAACAGAGGATATAATATCCAAGCACTGGGATAAAATAGAAAAATTGGCTGTGATGCTGATAGAAAAAGAGATAGTAGAGGAAGATGAGCTAAACAGTATTGTTAAAGCTTAGATCGGCCAGGCGGAGTACAAATAAATAAAAGGAAAGTTCATGGCATTCACATTGGAGTAAATATCCGGATATCTTGATAGTATGGGAATACAGT
>JAEMQC010000054.1 GCA_022758985.1 Campylobacteraceae bacterium | reverse complement strand
TGGGCTAAGATAGATGTTTTTTGCCAGCTGCTGCGTGAGTGTGCTGCCCCCTGCGACGAATTTGCCCGCTTTGAGGTTTTTTTCAAAAGCCTGCATCATCTCCTCTTTTTCAAACCCGTCGTTTTTCCAAAAACCGTCATCTTCGCTGATAAGCACGGCCTTGACGAGATAAGGCGATATTGAGCGAAAATCGACCCATATTTGGTCTATGCTCTTTTGCTTGCCCTCGTCCGCCCACTGTGCCTTACGATATTCCATAAATGCCGTAGGTATCGGCTTTTGCGTCGCCAAATCAGACACATTCGGATATACGAAGTATCTGCCTATATCCACCGTAAAAAACAAAACAAGCCCCAAAGCCGCATACTTTATATATTTTCTCAAGCTAGACCCCAATTCTAACCGCTAAAAGTGTAAAATAAAACAAAAATTATACTAGGATAAAAATTGTTACAAGCTATTAATATAACTATGCAGTACGGACAGCGAAAACTGTTCGACAAAGTCAACCTTAGGCTAGACAAGGGCAAAAGATACGGGCTTATAGGTGCGAACGGTGCTGGAAAATCGACGTTTCTAAAAATCCTATCAGGCGAAATAGAGCAAACAGAAGGCGAAATCTGGATAGAGCCGGGCGCAAAAGTAGGCGTACTAGGCCAAAACCAGTTCGCTTTTGAGGATTTCACGCTATTTGATGCAGTACTTTGGGGAAACAAGAGACTATTTGAAGCCGTAAAAGAAAAAGAGAAGCTGTATGCCGAGGGCGACTTCTCGGACGACAAAGTGAACGAAAGGCTCGGAGAGCTTGAGATGATATGCGCCGAGGAAGATCCGACATACGAATACGACGTAAATATCGAAAAAATCCTAGAGGAACTCGGTTTTGACTCATCTATCCACCAGTCTAAAATGAGCGAGATAACGTCAAGCGAAAAATTCAAAATCTTACTAGCGCAAGTACTTTTCCCAAAACCGGAGATACTATTCCTGGATGAGCCTACCAACAACCTTGACATCAAAACGATAGGGTGGCTAGAAGAGAAGCTAAAACGCCATGAGGGTACGATGGTGGTCATCTCGCACGACAGACACTTCTTGAACTCCGTTGTTACACACATACTAGATGTTGACTTCGGTACCATTAGGGAGTTTACCGGCAACTACGACGACTGGTATATAGCGGCAAACCTCATCCAAAAACAGATGGAGATGGAAAGAGAGAAAAAACTGAGCGAAAAGGCGCAGCTAGAAAACTTCATCAGAAGATTTAGCGCCAACGCCTCAAAGGCAAAACAAGCGACAAGTCGCCAAAAACAGCTAGACAAAATCCAGATAGAGGATATTAAACCATCATCCAGAAGAGACCCGAGTATTGTATTCAAGCCAAAAAGAGAGATAGGCAACGACTGTCTAATGGTCGAACACGTCACATTCGGCTACGATGATACGCCGATACTAAAAGAGTTCTCCCTAAGCGTCCTAAAAACCGATAAAATAGCCCTAATCGGTCAAAACGGTATAGGTAAAACGACGCTTCTAAAAATCCTAATGGGCGAACTAACGCCGCAAAGCGGAAGCGTAAAATGGGGCGCCACGGTACAAACGGGATATTTCCCGCAAGATACGACGGACGTAGTACAAGGCGAAGAGACGCTATATGAGTGGCTGAGAGCATTTGATAAAAAAGCAGAACTTGGGGAGATAAGAAACTGCCTAGGGAGAATGCTCTTTAGTGGACAAGAACAAGAAAAACCTGTCGGCGCAATATCGGGAGGTGAAAAACACAGAGTTATGCTCTCAAAACTAATGCTTGAAGGGCCAAACTTTCTAGTTTTGGATGAACCAAATAACCATCTGGACCTAGAAGCCATTATCGCTCTAGGTGAGGCGCTATACGAATACACCGGCGCCGTTATCTGCGTAACGCACGACAGGGAGCTAATCGACGCATTCGCAAATCGAATAATTGAACTTAAGCCAAATAACGAGATAATCGACTTTAGAGGCTCTTATGAAGAGTATTTAGAGGCTCACGGCGAATAAAAATAAGGAGATAGAAATGCTAAAAAAACTACTATTGGCGGCTACGCTTAGCGCATCACTTGCCTTTGCTGGCCCTTGCTGCAAAGTAGCCGCCTAAGTGCGGCTCTTATGACAATCTACATTTATAATCTTCATATCCAAAGTTTTTTACGACATCAAGCGTACCGTTTTTTCTATACACTGCAAGAGATGGCAGATTGATGCCGTTAAACGTCGTATTTTTGACAAACGTATAGTGACATTGGTCTTCAAACACAACCCTATCCCCAATTTTTAGCGGCTCATCAAAGCTGTAATCACCGATGATATCACCCGACAAGCAGGTATTGCCGCCAAGCCTATATGTATATTTTTTCTCGTTTGGCTCCCCTGCCCTACGCACAGCTGCACGGTACGGCATCGCTAGCGTGTCTGGCATATGCGCTTCCGCCGACGTATCGAGAATGGCTATATCCATGCCGTTATGGATAATATCAAGCACTCTCGCCACAAGCGGTCCGGTCTGCCAACCGACCGCTTCGCCCGGTTCCAAATAGACGACGAGATGCGGATAGCGTGTTTTGAAGGCTTTTAGCACAGATATTAACCTATCAACGTCATAGTCGGCTCTTGTAATATGATGCCCGCCGCCAAAATTCACCCACTTCATCTGAGGCAAAAACTCGCCAAACTTCTCTTTAAATGCCTCAAGCACCGACTCCAAAGCATCCACATTTTGTTCGCAAAGGGCGTGAAAGTGCAGCCCCTCTATTCCATCCAGCTTATCAGCCTCGAAGCTCGCTCTAGTCACCCCAAAACGACTAAACGGCGCACATGGATTGTAAAGTTCTACCGGAGCGGTAGAGCGCTCCGGATTTACCCTGAAACCGCAAGAAACAGAGGGGTTTGCCGCAAACACTTTGTCTTTAAATCTCTCCCACTGTCCAAACGAGTTAAACACAAGATGATTTGAAATGCGGGCGATATGCTCTATCTCTTCTTCCTTGTAAGCCGGAGAGTATGTATGCACCTCAAGCCCCAGCTCTTCGCGGGCTAGTATTGCCTCATGCAGACCGCTGGCGCAAGCGCCTTTTAGGTACTGTTTGACAAGAGGGAAAGTAGACCACATAGCAAAACCCTTGAGGGCAAGCAGTATTTTGACGTCCGCCTCGTCCATTACCCGTTTTAGCAACTTTAGATTTTTTTCCAGCAACTCCTCTTCGCACACATAACACGGAGTAGGTACTTTTTCTATATAGCTCATATCTGTTTGCCTCTCGGATTTTTGGCGAAATTTTAGCCAAACACCGTTAAGAGTGTGTGACAAAGGGGCAAAATTGTATAATTGCGTAAAAATAGTATGACGAGGGATGTATGGGACGAGCGTTTGAATACCGAAAAGCGGCAAAGCTAAAAAGATGGGGGAATATGTCTAGAATATTCCCAAAACTAGGGCGTGCAATCACGGTAGCAGCAAAAGAAGGCGTACCAGATCCAGCAATGAACGCCAAGCTAAGGGCGGCGATCGCCAACGCAAAAGCGGAAGGTATGCCAAAAGAGAACATTGAGGCCGCCATCAAAAGAGCAAGCGGCAGGGACGCCGTAGACTATAGCGAGATAGTATATGATGGCAAAGGGCCTTACGGTCCGCTATTTATGAT
>JAEMQC010000138.1 GCA_022758985.1 Campylobacteraceae bacterium | reverse complement strand
TATATTGCAAAGATTTTTTCTTGGCGGATGAAATAGCCGCAAGACTAGTTTGAAAACAGCTCCACTCTGTTTCTTCCGCCTTTTTTGGCGACATACAACGCTTTGTCTGCTCGCTCTACAAGCTCTTCAAAATCAAGTCTATTAGTGCTAGCCTCGGCTACGCCAAAGCTGCAAGTCACTCTGCCTACCGTCTCAAAGTTGTATGCCTCTATCGATGCTCTTAATTTCTCAGCCAGAATACTGGCGTTTTGCAAGCTGGTGCTTGGAGCCAGTATTATAAACTCTTCACCGCCCCACCTAACAAAAGTATCTGATTCTCGTATCAAACCGCCAACCAAAGACGCTATCGTCTTGAGCGTATAATCGCCGACATTGTGCCCGAATGTATCGTTAATTTTTTTGAAGTGATCGATGTCAAACATAATCAAAGAGAGCGGATATTTATCTCTTTTCATCTTTTTAAACTCATATATAGCAATCTCTTTTAGCCTGTTTCTGTTGTAGATACCTGTCAACGAGTCGGTAGCAGCCAACCTCTCAAGCTCTTTTCTTTGATTTTCGAGAAGCTCTCTTTGCAAATAGATTTCAGTTATATCATGCAAAGAAACAAGCACGCTGCCGCTATCCAAATCAAACTTTACCGCCCTTACCGAAAATATTCTCTCTACCCCTCTTTTTTTATCATGCATTTTAGCTAGACTCTCAATCGATTCGGCAGTGTTTTGGAGAGCTGTCTCTAGCCAAGTACTTTTACCGTCAAACTCCAAAAAGCCCTCTTGTGACAAAAAACTCTCGCAAATACAGTTTTGGGATTGCAAAAACTCCTCCAGGCTCTCTACTCCAAAAAAATCCAAGAGACATTTATTTGCCGATACTATCCTTTTACCGTTTGTAACCAAAATAATCTCAGGGAGAATGTCGATAATCCTTTTTATTTGCTCACTCTCTTTTTTTATATTGGTAATATCTGAAAATACAAGCTGCAAAACGCTATCGTCTGTCTTTGAGATAGAAATGACAAAACTCTTATCTTCAATATCAATCTCAATCTTGTCAGAATCTGCGCCGCTATCTATCAGCTCAAGACTCTTTTGAAGCTCTTTTGATTTTATTATATCGGTTATCCTAAAATCAAAAAGCTCAGTATCCAAAACAGCTTTTGCCGCCGCATTGTGCCAGATGATATAGTATCCTCCATCGCTTCTTTCAACCTCGACAATCGGTATTGGCATCGCATACAAAGAGTCTCTTGCGCTTTTTAGCTTTTTTTTGAGCAGATGCTTGTAGCTATTCTTTGCGCCCTTAATTAAATCTCTCTTTGATAGTACGCCAAGAAGCTCGCCACTTTGCCCCAAAACGATAACCTCTTTAAGATTTTTTTGTCTCATCAAAGAGGAGATACTCTCTACAGTTGCACTCTCATTCACAGCCACAACTTCCGGATTTATAAAAAATGAAACAGGCATCTCCAAAACGCCCGGGCGGTCGATAATCGACAAAATAGCGGAGTCTGTAATTTGCCCAACAAGCCTGTCCCCATCAAGGATTGGCAAAAATCCTATGCGATAATCATTCATCAACAAAACGCAATGTTTAACACTATCGTTTACGTGGGCACATATCACTTTGCTTGCCACAATCATATCAATAGCTTTTTGCTTTAGTTTGTCGTTTTTGCCATCTAAGTATTCAATCACTGCATCTTGAGTCAAAAGTCCGACAAATTTGCCATCTGCATCGACTATCGGGATCCGTTTTAGATTTTTTAAAATTAGCATATCTACCACATACTCAAGTGAGCGGTTGGAGTTGAGATAGACTACACTCTTTGTAGCAGCGTTATATGCTTTATCTGAATATGAAAAGCCTTTTAAAAAAGCTCCTATTATATCGCTCTCGGTAACAATCCCTACTACCCTTCCATCTTCCAAAAAAACACCCGTCTTATCTTCAGAATTTCGTATGCCTTCAATCGCATCAGCTATCTTTGCCTCTTTACTTAGTATCAAAACATCTTTTTTGACGAGCTGCTCTATGGAAAACAAAGGGTCTCCTTGGTTTAAATAACTACTTCTTTAAAACTTTAATAACAACAAAATGATTTTTTTCTGGCGCTATAAAGTATTTAAATTCATTGTATCGAATTGGCGCTTTAGGGGTTATTTTTGGCTTTTGAAACGCAATTTTTGGATACTCTATTCCGCCAGGAAATAGTTTGTTGCATCTGAGTATGCGTAAGAGTGAGGCGAAAAGCGCCCTTAAAAATCCGTTTGTCTCAAACTGCCAAATAGCGTATTCGCTGCAGCTTGGATAGTATCTGCATGAGCCGACCGTAATCGGGGAGATAAATTTTTGATAGAAGCGAACGAAGGCGATTGCGATTTTACGCATCAAAATATCCGCCCTCTCTCCATTTATACCCTTTTTTCTCGGTCAATGTCACAAAATGCTCAAACACATCTTCCGTTACGCAAGAGCTTGGCGAGGCAAGATAAAGCTCAACAGCTCTTTTGTCCCCGTCAATAATAGGAAGACTAGAAAACTCCACCAAAGACGGGAGAGTCTGCATAATATCTATCAGTTCACCTTCCGAGCAAAAAACGGTAAAAGTCTTTTTAAATTTTTGCACGCCATTCGGATAGAATCTATCAAGAGCCTCAATAACCATAGGGTGTGCCATCTGAGGAAAGCCGGGCATAAAGAAAAATCTCTCACTTAGGTAAAACCCCGGGATTTGATTGACCGGATTTGATAGCAGTCCCGCACCTTTTGGCAAATAGGCCATATTTATCCTATCCGGGTAGGCCTTCTTTCCCATCCTTGCCACTATGATATCCACCACGGTTTGATTATGTTCCATTTCGCCTTCGGTAAAAACTCTTGCGGCGACCTCTCTCGTATAATCATCCGGAGTTGCGCCTATACCGCCAAAACAAAACATGACGGAGTTTTTGTCTTTTTTGATAAGTTCAAAAACATCGGCTATAAATGACGGTTCGTCCTTAATGATAAAGCTGGCTTTTAGCTCATGTCCGTGGCGCAGCAGTTCGTTACTTAAAAATTCAAAATGGGAGTCTTTCCGGCGACCGTTTAGCAGTTCGGTGCCTATAATGCAAGCGTAGAAGTTCATAAAATACCTTTTAAACAAAGGTTTCGCCGCAAATAGCGGCGAAAATACGGATAATTAGATTAAATTTTTGATTTAACAAAAGCTTCCATATCGGCTACTATCTCTTCGATAGTTCTCTCGGCGTTTATAGTGTGGTACACGCCTTTTTTACCGTAAAAGTCTCTGATTGCCTCAAGCGGCTCCATAAAAACTTTCATTCTATTGTTAAATACTTCGACATTATCGTCCGCACCTCTTGCGCGTCCAAGCACCCTGTCTCTGGCTACCTCTTCGCTTACCATCACTTCTATTACGCTTATAAGCTCAACTTCCGCCTCAGTAGACAAAACTTCGTCAAGTTTTTCCATCTGCTCAACGCTTCTTGGGAAGCCGTCGATTAGAATTACGTTTTTAGGGCTACCTTTTATTGCTTTTACTACCGTATTTATTACGATTTCTAGCGGCACAAGATTTCCTCTTGATACGAAACCGTCGATTGTCTGTCCAAGCTCAGAACCGCTCGCCACCTCTTCTCTTAGTAGGTCGCCGGTTGAATAGTGCGCTATCTCTGCCGCATTATTTTGCGCAATTATGCTCGCATCCGTAGTCTTGCCACTGCCCGGCGCTCCGATTATTAGAAAT
>JAEMQC010000063.1 GCA_022758985.1 Campylobacteraceae bacterium | reverse complement strand
GGAATAATTCCTTTTAGTAAAAAGTCGTTCCAAACGCCCTTATAGTGAAGTATAGAAGCCTCTTTATCCAGCCGTCCGTCGTATATGTGATTTAGGCATTTGCAGCTAAATCTTTTAATTTTATATATCCTGGAGTCTATATCTATTTCATATTCGTTTTCTTTTGCGGTGGAATAGCCAAGAAGCTGCCAAAGCGACATTTGATCGCTTCCGCTATAGGGTCTTTTTAGGGAACTAGACATTTTTTCTTTGTCATCGAATATTTTTAGCGTTTCGTCTTTCCATTTTTCGAAGAATATTTTTGTTTTGTCTGAAAATTTTGCGAGGATAACCCCGGAGTTTATCGGTGTTTTTCTTGCAGTATCGTCCGTGATGGCTATGTCAAAATCGTAATCGAAGTACTTTTCAAGCGGAGATCTCACTATCGTATCCACATCCATGATGCATATTTTCTCACCGTCTAGAAAATCTATATTTTGCATCGCATAATCTATAACTAGTGTCTTACTGGATACTTTTTGGGCTTCGTCTTTTGAAAAATCGAAAGACGTTTTTATAAGGCTTAAATCTTCAAAATTTGCAGATATTGCATTTAGTTTTTCCGGGAATATGTCTTGCCATAAAACTGTTATTTTTGAATTTGGGTTTGATTTTTTTATGGAGTAGATGCAGGATAGAAGATAGCCGATATATTTTTCACCGTAATTTGAAACTATGAAATGCACCTATTTGCCTGCCTTCCCCGATTCTGCTTTATGCTGCTTATTATACAATTTTAGACAAAAAGAGCCATAAAGCAGATTTATCATGAAAATAGCCGTTATCTATCCGGAAGTTTTGCCGTCCGACAGAGCAAGAAGCGTCACGGTGGTTAAAACCGCTTCGGCGCTGGGTGAGATAGCCAACACCACTTTGATATGCGAAAAAAGCGATGCGGATATTGACGATATATGCAAATACTACGGTGCCCAAAAAAGCTTTTCGCTCATTAAATTGCCTAAAAAACTACTTTTTAAAAGCAATAAAATATTCAATTTCTTTCTTATTTCGCATTTGCGAAGGGTGGGCTATGACGCAGTGTATGTGCGCCATCTAAAAACCGCCCAGGCTCTAATTAAAGCGGGGTTTAGCGTCATTTTCGAAGCGCACGAGATATTCGCCGATTCGGCGCCTGCACACAAAAAAGAGAGTGTTGCCGATGTTGAAAAATATGTGTATGAAAACAGCAAAGGTATCGTTTTTATCTCGCAGACGCTAAGGGACGAATTTGAAAAACATTTTATATTGCCTCCAGGCATCGTGCTCCCGCTCTGTTTTAGCGAGCAAGTCCCAGGAGCCGACAAAAAAGAGTTTGACGAGCTAAAAGAGGTGTATTATATCGGTAGTTTTCAAGCGTGGAAAGGGGTGGATACACTGATAAAGTCAGCCAAATATCTGCCTGAAAATGTAAAAATTAAATTAGTCGGCTCGGGCGGCGAAGAGGATGTCCTGAAAAATTTGGCAAAAGATATCGGCGTGAGTGAAAAGGTGGAGTTTTTGGGCAGAATGGAGCATGCGAAGGTAGAGGAGCTGCTCAAAACAAAGACGCGAATTTGCGTTTTGCCAAATAACGTAAGCCCGTTTGATAGATTTACGTCGCCACTCAAGCTTTTTGAGTACATGGCGTCTTTTAATGCCGTTATAGCATCGGATATACCATCCATCAAAGAGATAACAAACGGCGTAGCGCTGGAGTTTAAAGCTGGAGATGAGAGGGATTTGGGCGAAAAAATATCATATCTTTTGGGCAATCGAGAAGCCGCAAGAGAGCTTGCCGCCGCTTCGTATGCCAAAATATCAGAGTTGGAGCCTACCAAAAGAGCCGTAGAGCTACTTGAATTTATAAAGAGTGTAAATGCTAAAAAAGCTTTTTAAATATTTTATTGCCAAACACTCCCGCAAAGAGCAAGCAATCGGCTTGGGCGATATTCGAGAGGCAGACAAAATATTTTTTGCCGTGTTTTCAAGATACGGGGATGGGATAATATCTTTTAAAGTTATTCGTGAGTTTATTGGATTATATCCTGATAAACAGTATCTGCTTTTTACAACCAGTCAGCTTGTGCCTTATGCAAGAGAGATTTTGGGTGAAAATGTAGAGGTTGTAGGGGTAAATAAGCGAAATCCGTTTTCGCTTGTTCCGTCGCTTCTCAAACTAAAAAATTTTGACGCAGATTTGGGATTTAATCCGTGGAGTCATGGGGATGATGCGGAGTTTTTTGTATCTTTTGCAAAAAAATACTCTATTTTTAAAAGGTTTCGACAGTGGAGCAAATCATACAATCTTTACGCTAGGGTACGAGAATACTTAATTCTTGAGTCAAAAACACTTCCAAAAACTATTTCTCATTCGCAAAAAGATGTCAAGAATATAGTTCTGGCGCCTTTTTCTACAGATATAACAAAAAGTCTCGATAAAGATATGACAAAACAGCTTGTCATAAAGTTAAAAGAGCTGTACGAAGACGCCAAAATTACGATTTGCGGCTTTAGAGATGAGCTAAGAGGGATAGACGGACTGCAGAAATTTTATTTCTCAAAAAGTTCATCCGACGAGTTTTTGAAGCTTTTAAAATCAAGCGATTTGTTTGTCGGCGTGGATGCAGGACCGCTACATATAGCAAACGCTATCGGCATAAAAACCATTGGAATATTCGGTCCTACGGCGCCTGAGACGATTGTTGATTTTGACTGGGATATAATTATAATCAGAGATGCGTCTCTTTGCGGGATATTTTGCTGTGCTTTAATCTGTAAGTATCCTGCTTGTATAAAGAGCGCCGTTGGTACATTTGCCACTGTAGAGCTTCGGTCTGATTTGAAAGAGGCAACAGATGTGTGCATGGGTAGTATAAATAAAGGAAAAGAAATTGGGTAAGCGTATTTTAGTTACAGGTGGAGCAGGCTTTTTAGGCTCCCACCTATGTGAAAGACTGCTAAACGAAGGCAATGAAGTTCTCTGCGTAGACAACTTCTTTACAGGAAGTCGCCAAAATATATCTCATCTGATGGACAACAAAAATTTTGAGCTTTTACGCCACGACGTTACTTTTCCGCTTTATGTGGAGGTGGATGAGATATACAATCTTGCTTGTCCCGCCTCTCCAGTTCACTATCAGTTTGACCCTGTGCAGACCACAAAGACATCAGTAATGGGCGCTATCAATATGCTAGGCCTTGCCAAGAGACTAAAAATAAAAGTCCTTCAAGCATCAACCAGTGAAGTATATGGTGACCCAGAGATACACCCTCAGCCCGAAACCTACAAAGGAAGCGTAAATCCGATAGGTATCAGGGCTTGTTATGACGAGGGCAAGAGGTGTGCAGAGACTCTCTTTTTCGACTATCACAGGCAACACAATGTACAAATTAAAGTAATGAGAATATTCAACACTTACGGTCCTAGAATGCATCCAAACGATGGAAGGGTGGTATCTAACTTTATAGTGCAAGCTCTAAAGGGCGAGGATATTACCGTATACGGCAAAGGCGATCAAACTAGAAGCTTTTGCTACTGCGACGACCTAATAGATGGCATGGTAAGATTGATGAACTCAGGCAATGATATTACAGGTCCTATCAACATAGGAAACCCGAGCGAATTTACTATACTCGAGCTTGCCAAAAAAGTGATAGAGCTTACAAATTCCAAATCAAAAATCATCTATATGCCCCTACCGCAAGACGACCCAATGCAAAGAAAACCGGTGATAGATTTGGCAAGAGAGAAACTAGGCTGGGAGCCGAAGGTGC
>JAEMQC010000083.1 GCA_022758985.1 Campylobacteraceae bacterium | reverse complement strand
ATTTTTATACAACATTTCACCAAGTTTTATTTCAATGGGAAATAAAATTAGTGAAGAGTTTGTCGCAAGCATTTGAGGGCAGTTTGCAGTTTGCGCTTTTTTTCGTAAAATACAATTAGTTTTTGCCGATTATTGCTAAATGGACAACGGTTGTCAACCCCAAAAGTTAGGAAAAAATGAACAGAAGAGATTTTTTAATAGCGTCAGCCGCCGTATCGACACTATGTCTGCCGGAGTTCGCAAGCGCTTTTGATTTATCAAAATTCCTATCAAAATTAGAAAAAGAAGAGCCAAAAAAAGATGACAAACCTCTCGAAATCATAGAAAATGGGACAGATGAGAGGTTTATTTGGCTAACGAGGCGCGATAGCGGCGAGGAGTTTAGAGAGGTATTTTTTGCAAACGGAAAATATAACTTTGAAGCGTACAAGAAGTTTTGTTGGCTAATGAGAGATATAAGAGGCGGAGGCGAAGTAGTATCGATAGACGCAAATCTGCTAAACGTAGCCTACAAAATACAAAATACACTTCTTGGGTTTAATATCAGAAAGCCGATAAATATCAACAGCGGGTATCGCTCCCCAAAAACAAATGCCAATACCGAAGGGGCGGCTAAAAACTCGTTTCATACGAAAGGCAAGGCGATAGACATATCGATAGAAGGGCTAGATGCGTCGCTAGTAGGACATCTTGGAAGGATTATGGCAAGCGGTGGAGTAGGATTTTATCCTATGAAAAACTTTATACATCTAGACACCGGTGATAAAAGACAATGGATAGTCGACGACAAAAACGATTTTAAGATGCTAAACATATAGGGTCTACTTCACCTCTTAAGGCTCTTACGAATTCGTCAGGTTCGGCAAGAAGTTTTTGTGCGTCGATAGTTAGATTTTTAACGTTTTTAAGAGCCTCTCTTTATGGTGTAGTTTTTACGCTTTTTTGTGCTTATCTAGCCAAACCATAATGCCTTTTTGAGCATGAAGCCTATTTTCAGCCTCTTGCCATACGAAGCTTTGCGGCCCCTCTAAAACAGCCTCGCTCACCTCTTCACCTCTATGCGCAGGCAGGCAGTGAAGGAATATGGCATCCGGCTTCGCAAGAGCCATCAAATTCTCGTTTATAATAAAACCGTCAAAATCTTTTAATCTTTTTTGGTATTCATCCTCTTGCCCCATACTAGTCCATACGTCCGTCGTCAGCACGTCTGCGCCTAAAGCCGCCTCTCTCGGGTCATTGGTGATTACTATTTTGGCCCCGCTTTTGGTCGCAAAGCCTTTTGCTTGCTCTACTATAAACCCAAGCGGCTCATACCCTTTTGGAGCGGCTATTCTTATTTCAAAACCAAGTTTGGCGGCAAGATTTAACCAGCTATTCGCCATATTGTTGCCGTCGCCTATGTATGCGACTACCGGATTTTTATCTTTGCCGAGCTCCTTCATCGTCATATAGTCTGCCATTAGTTGAACTGGATGATAAAGGTCAGTTAGGCCGTTTATGAGCGGTACCTTCGAGTATCTAGCAAACTCCTCTATCTTCTCTTGCTCGTACGTCCTTATCATAACCATATCGCACATCGAGCTGATAACCCTAGCCGTATCCTTGATAGGTTCACCTCGTCCTAACTGCAAATCTTTGCCTGAGAGAAAAAGCCCTACTCCGCCGAGCTGATATATGCCTACTTCAAAGCTTACTCTCGTTCTGGTAGAGTTTTTTTCAAATATCATGGCGAGCGTCTTGCCTTCTAGATAAGGGATATGCTCGCCTTTTTTCGCTTCGCATTTTATATGGATTGAAAGGTCTATAATCTCAAGTATCTCTTCTTTTGAAAAATCTCTCAGACTCAGAAAGTGTCTCACAAACTATCCTTTTTGTATTAGCCGTTTATTAACTCGGCGGCTTCTTTGGCGTGATATGTAATAATAATTCCGGCTCCGGCTCTTTTTATAGAAAGCAGCGTCTCCATCATCGCCTTATTATAATCAATTAATCCCATTTTGCCTGCCATTTTTAGCATCGCATACTCTCCGGATACGTTGTATGCTGCAATAGGAGTGTTGACGCTCTCTCTAATATCCCTTATTATATCTAGATATGCTAAAGCTGGCTTCACCATCAAGATGTCCGCACCTTGCCTTTCGTCTTCTATACTCTCTTCTATCGCCTCTAGGCGATTGGCCGGATTCATCTGATAGCTTCTTCTATCCCCGAAACTAGGAGCGGACTCGGCCACATCTCGAAATGGTCCGTAAAATGCGCTGGCAAACTTCGTAGAGTAGGACATGAGCGGTAGATGCGAATACCCCGCTTTATCGAGAGACTCCCTTAGCGCCTCTATGGTTCCGTCCATCATGCCGCTAGGGGCTATCAGGTCTGAACCGTGTTTTGCGTGTATAACGGCTTGTCTCGCCAAAATCTCAAGCGTAGCGTCGTTGTCCACGGTTTGAAGTTTTGCATTTAGTATGCCGCAGTGCCCGTGATCCGTATATTCGCAAAAACAGAGATCGGTTGCCAGCATAGCCGTCGGACATGCGTCTTTTATAGCCTTGAGCGCCTCGGCTATGATGCCGTGTTCGCATAATGCGTCGCTTCCTATGGAGTCCTTGACGCTAGGTATGCCAAAAAGTATAAACGAGTTTATACCCATCTCTTGGCATAGCTTGACCTCTTTTATAGCCTCGTCTATACTCATCTGAAATACTCCGGGCATAGAGGCTACTTCGTTTTTTATTCCCTTACCTTCTCTGATGAAAAGAGGATAGATAAAATCGTTGACGTTTAGCCTGGTTTCGGTCAGCATCTCTCTTATTTGCGGATTAATTCTGACTCTTCTAAATCTCTTAAAACTCACACACATGCCTTATTTTACTTAAGTTGTCGCCAATTTTAGCAGAAAATCACACATAGTAAGATAAAATAATTGCAACCAAGCAAGAGAGAAGGATTTAATATTTTACCTATTGAAGTTTCGAACACCGCCAATCTCCCCTCCAGATTTGGCGACTTTTTGATACAGGCTTTCAAGGAGGGCGAAAAAGAGCACCTAGCAATCAGAACGAAAAATATTGATTGCGATACGCCGCTAGTACGAGTACACTCCGAATGTCTGACCGGCGATGCGCTAGGGAGTCTTAGATGCGACTGCAGAGATCAGCTCGGCAAAGCGCTCGATATGATTAACAAAGAAGGGTGCGGAATGGTTTTATATCTACGTCAAGAAGGGCGGGGTATAGGCCTTTTGAACAAAGTAAACGCCTACAAGCTGCAAGACGAGGGATTTGATACGTACGCCGCAAACCATCAGCTGGGATTTGACTCGGATGAGCGAAACTTCGATATAGTCGAATATATGCTCTCATATTATGGCGTCAAAAAAATTAGGCTTTTGACAAACAACCCTATAAAATTAACGAGCATCAAAGGGGTAGAGATAGTTGAGCGAGTACCGATAATAAGTGAGCCGGGGGAGTATAACAAGAACTACCTAAAAGCCAAAAAAGAACGCGGTGGGCACCTGTTTTGATGCTTGAAAAAATAGTATCGTCTTACGGCATAGATACGACAAAAGAGCAAAACGAAAAACTATTTGCTTTTTGCGATCTTCTAAAAAAATGGAACAAAACACATAGCCTAACCTCCATGAAAAAAGACGAGGATTTGTACGAATCCGTCGCAGACAGCATATATCCCCTTACTTTTCTGGAGAACTTCAAAAACGCTCTAGACATAGGGAGCGGAGCCGGCTTTCCGGCCCTGCCTCTTGCGATTATAAAAAACGATGCGCCGTTTACGCTTTGTGAGCCGCTATCAAAAAAATACGCCTTTTTGCAGTTTTCAAAAATAGAGCTCGACCTATCAAACATAACTATTAAGAAAAAAAGAGTGGAAGAGATTGAAAGTG
>JAEMQC010000041.1 GCA_022758985.1 Campylobacteraceae bacterium | reverse complement strand
AGTTGACGAGTTTAGCAATAACGCCCCACACTACCTCTTCGTATCTGCAACGCCGGCCGAGCTCGAGCTTGAACTATCCGGGGACGAGGTCGCTACGCAAATAGTAAGACCTACCGGGCTTTTAGATCCGGTAGTAGAGATACATCCGGCGTCAAGACAAGTAGAGATATTTCACGATGAAGCCAAAAAGACGATTGCAAGGGGCGAAAAGGTGCTCGCCACGGTACTAACCAAAAAAATGGCCGAAGAGCTAACCAAATACCTAAACGATCTTGGGATGAAGGTCAAATATATGCACTCCGACATCGACACGGTAGAGCGAACAGAGATTATCAGAGGACTTAGGCGAGGGGAGTTTGATTTGCTTGTGGGTATCAATCTGCTCAGAGAGGGGCTAGACATCCCGGAGGTGTCCATGATAGGGATATTCGACGCAGACAAAGAGGGCTTTTTGCGCTCGGAAACCAGCCTTATACAGACGATAGGGCGCGCCGCTAGAAACCTCAACGGTCGGGTACTGCTCTTTGCGGACAAGATGACCGAATCTATGAAAAAAGCGATCGACACGACAAACGCGAGACGAGAACGGCAAGCCGCCTACAATAAAGAGCACGGCATAACGCCAAAAAGCACTGTGCGAAAACTGGATGAGAGCCTAAAGATGGAAGATGAGAGCGTATCGACGCTGGAGATGAAAAAGCGAAATGCAAAGCTGCCTAAGGCGGAGAGGGATGCGATAATCAAGGAGTTGACGGCGAGAATGCACAAAGCCGCCAAAGAGCTAGAGTTTGAAGAGGCGGCTAGACTGAGGGATGAAATCTCGAAACTACGAGTTTGAAACCCCTCTTCTCTCTTTGAATGTTTGAAGCGACTCGGAAAGTAGAGCCTCATCAAAACCGAATGTAGCGGCTTTTTGGAGCGCATCTTTAAAGTGCTCTTCGCCGAATGTATTAAGAGGCTGCAAAGCTGTTTTTACTATACAAAGAGCTTTTGAATATGGGGCAATAGCCTCAGGCGCCTCAAGTGGCGAATCTGAATATTTAATAGCCTCTATAAGGCTCTCCTCAAATCTCCAATGCTCGAATATAGCAGCCGTTACAGTAGCCGTAGTTTCGCCAAGAAACTCTTTTTCTACGCTAGTAATATCTCTGCCTTCCCTTATCGCAGCCTTAAAATCTGCGGCTTTGCCCTCTTTTGTTATCTCTTGGGCGATGATTATCTTTCCCGTCTCTTGCAAAAAGCTGGCAACCGCAAGAATGTCCATCTTGCTCCTATCTATTTTTGTATACCATATCTGCATCAGCGCATTTTGAAGACTCGATATATCCGCAAAAGCCTGCGGCGTAATACCGTATGGCTCAAGGTCTACGCTTAGGAGTTTTTTAACGGCGCCCGATAGTGCAAGACCCTTTACGGTAGACATACCAAACAGCGATACGGCCTGCGATACGGTCTTAATCTCTCTACTAAAACCGTAAAACGGGGAGTTTGCGGCTTTGAGCAGGTTTGCCGTAATCATAGGGTCTTTTTCTACGACTTTTATAAGATCTCCGACGGAACTCTCCGGATCAGCGCAAATTCTCTGAATCTGCGTAACCGTATCAGGCAGAGGAGGCAGCGTCTTTATCTTCGATAGTAGCGAATCATTCATGTGACAAAACCCTTTGTACATTAAAAGCTAAAAGGCTAAAATAACGATATTTTTAAATTTTACACTATTTTAAATAACAATAATAAAGATAGCAAAATATGGTACAAAAAATATTGTTCATTATCCAGTCCGCTCTCATTTTCTACTACTTTGCAACAGTGCTACAGTGGTATTCATACAAAATAAAAAGAGTTATATTCAACTTCTCCAAGCCGATATGGCACGTATACTACTTCGCTATTCCGATAGCAGCGCTGGCGATTACCAGCATCGCCGAAAAACCTATATGGACAGGAGTATACGTCATTATATATGCCCTCTTTTTTGCCTCATGGGTAAAAAAACTGGATAAAAAGCTCGTATTTACCGCCAGAATAAAAAGATTTTGGGCTATTTTTGCCGCTCTTTTGTTGCCTTTGGCGCTTCTTTTACACCAAGAGGCGCAGCTGGCGGCGCTCATTTTCTCGATAGCGGCTTCGTTTTATCTGTCGACAAGAATAGAGGCCGAGATAACAAAAAGATTTGAGAATATGGCGATAACGAAGCTGCAAGAGACAAATCCTACCGTTATCGCCGTAACAGCAAGTTTTGGCAAAACTAGTATTAAAAATTTTGCGGCGCATATTCTCTCCAAAAAATTTAGGGTATACGCCACGCCGGCAAGCGTAAACACAAAAATAGGCATCATAAAAGATATAAACGACAATTTGCCGCAAGATACCGAGGTATACGTAGTGGAAGCCGGGGCAAGAGAGGCCGGTGATATAGAGGAGATAGCCACACTAGTCGAGCCGCACTACTCTGTTATAGGCAAAATCGGCGAAGCGCACATAGAGTACTTTAAGACAATCGAAAATATTAAGACAACGAAATCCGAAATACTAAAATCCCCAAGACTAAAAAAAGCGTTCGCATACGAAAACAGCGGTGCTGTGGGAGAGAATATAGCTGTTTTCGGATTTGAGGAAGGCGTCAAAATAAAAAACGTCTCGTCTTCGCTAGATGGGGTTTCGTTTGATCTGGAGCTAAACGGACAAGATTATAGATTTGAAGCCCCTAATATTCTTGGTGCTTTCAATGCGATAAACATAGCGGCCTCGGTACTTTTGGCATATGAACTCGGTATGGATATAGAGAGCATACAAAGAGCAGTAAATAGCTTGCCTAGCGTAGCGCATAGGTTGCAAAAAATGGTCGCCGCAGAAAAGATAATCCTAGATGATAGCTTCAACGGCAATCTTGACGGGATAAAAGAGGGGATAGCGCTGTGTCGCACCCATCCAAACCAGAAAGTAATAGTAACGTGCGGCCTAGTAGAGAGTAGGGACGAGCTAAACGAAGAGCTAGCAAAACTTATAGACGATACGTTTGATATAGCGATAGTTACCGGTGAGCTAAACAGAAAGCTGTTTGATAAAAATCTGCAAAAATGTGAAAAGATATTTTTGTCAAACAAGGATGAGCTGCAAAACCTACTAAAAGAGAAAACGGCTCCAAACTCCATAGTATATTTCGCCAACGACGCACCGGGATACATTTGATGGAGCACCTATATGCCCCTTGGAGGATTGAGTACGTGAAAGGTAAAGAGAGCGGCGGTTGCGTTTTTTGCCAAATTTCTCAAAATCCCTCTTTGGATAGAGAACAAAGAGTGCTATACAGAGACGAAATATGCTTTGCGGTTATGAACAAATACCCGTATACGCCGGGGCACTTTATGATAATACCGCATCAACACACGGACTCTCTAGAGGCTTTACCGGCCGAGCATTGGCAGCATATAGCCCACTTAGCGCAAAAAGGGGTGGCGGCTTTAAAAGAGGAGTTTCATACAAACAGCGTCAATATAGGTATGAACCTAGGAGATGCCGCCGGCGCCGGGATTGCGGAGCATATACATCTGCATCTGCTCCCCAGATGGCACAAAGATACGAACTTTATCACTACAATAGGGGATGCTAGAATCTATTCCGTAGATTTTGACGAAGTTTACGAGAGGGTTAAGGCTGCTTTTTTAAAACAACTTTAACTATTTACTACAGAGCTATTGGTTTATTTAAATCCTCTGTTCATCATCGCAATATCTGCATCAATTTTTTTCATAATCAGCTCTTTTATCTCTTCGGTCATATCTTTCATCTCTTCGTTGATTTTTGCCTCAAGCTGAATCTTCATCCCCTCTATCGCACTCGCAAATATATTTATTACTCCAGCGGTAGAGCAGGAATATTTTACTTTTCCCAGCTTGGAATTATAGTAGATATAGCTCTTTGTCTTATCCTCTTCAACTACAAAGCGGAGCGGAGACTCACTAATATCGGTTATGCATATCCCTCCATAGCAAAGAGATTCAG
>JAEMQC010000112.1 GCA_022758985.1 Campylobacteraceae bacterium | reverse complement strand
TAAAATTTTATTAAGTTGATTAATAATTATATTTTTTGTGCATCTTGAAAAATACGAATAAAAAGAAGGTTTTATGAGATACTTTGGACTTTACTTTGGCTTTTTTTGCTTTGCGTTTAATTATCTTTTTAAAAGAGATATTTCGGCCGCTTTTGCGTTCGGGGCGGATATGCTTTTTTCATATTTTATATTTACTACGGCTCTTGCCGTATCCGCCGCAGTTGTTTTGTTCGCCGCTATAAAAAAAGGTTTTCGGCTTGTCAATCTTTCGCCTTTTTTTGGCGGTCTTTTCAAGGGGGCTGCGGGAGTTTTCTTTTTAAATTTGGGAGCCAACCGCAGTGCGCTACTTCTTGGATCCTATATGCTAGGCTTGTCGGCCGCAACCCATGATTTTTATATGTCGGTTATGGGCTTGTTTTTGCTAGCTCTCGGATATATAGTGTTTAGGCCGTTTAACTTCGATTTTATAGGCGACTTTAAAACGAAACAGAATTTTACTGAACCGAAATATACGGATGAGAGTGCGATAGACGTGCAGATAGTAGAAGATTTCGAAAAATTGGAGAAGAGATGAAGATATATGGTATCCCAAATTGCGGCAGCGTAAAAAAGGCGCTTGATTTTATGAGATCGTCCGGATTTGAATTCGAGTTTGTGGATTTCAAAAAACAAAAGCCGTCATTAGGCGAAGTAGAAAAGTGGGCAAATGCCGTCGGAATGGAGAGGCTGTTTAATACGAAAGGAACAAAATACAAAAGTAGCGGACTAGATTATAAGAGAATGTCCGAAGCCGACAAAAAGAGCGCTTTGGCTAGCGAACCTACGATGATTAAAAGACCGGTTATAGAGCATAACGGCAAAGTAATCGTCGGCTTTGACGAAGAGCTTTATAAAAAAGAGTTTGCCAAATAGGCTTTGGTATAATCTTTTTAAAGAGAAGTTTATCGGCCTATGCAAAGGAGTTTTGATGGTTAACGGGTTTAATACCAGAAATATCAAGCTTGGCGGCGCAAACATAAGGGAGAAAAGAGCCGAAATTCTTGAGTATTTCCTAAAGACCTATGAGCTTTACGATAGGCTGTTCGATATTTTAAAGGACGATTCCGTTTTTTATGAACAGCCTGAGCCGCTAAGACATCCGCTAATATTCTACTATGGCCATACGGCCGCATTCTACGTAAACAAACTGGTGTTAGCCAAAAAAATAGAGCGTATAAATCCGAAATTTGAGTCTATTTTTGCAATAGGCGTCGACGAAATGAGCTGGGATGACCTTAATCAGGCAAGATATGAGTGGCCTAGCGTGGAGGAGACGAGAGAGTATAGGGCGAAAGTAAAAGAGGCCGTTTTGGATTTTATAAAAAGCGGCGAGTTCTCCTTGCCTATCTCCTGGAATGATTCGTTTTGGGCTGTAATAATGGGATGCGAGCACGAGAGGATTCATCTCGAGACAAGTTCTGTTTTGATTAGACAGCTTGGAATAGAGAAGGTTAAGGAGACGCCGCTATTTAATATATGTGATAAAAGCGGGGAAGCCCCGGCAAATGAACTTTTAAAAGTTGCGGGCGGTCTCGTTGAGCTTGGCAAGACGCACGATGACGATTATTACGGATGGGATAATGAGTATGGCCATTTCGAGAGTAGATTAAAAGAGTTTAAAGCGTCAAAGTATCTCGTTACAAACGGCGAATTTTTGGAGTTTGTAAAAGACGGCGGTTATCAAAAACCTGAGTTTTGGAGCGACGAGGGTAGGGCATGGCTTGAGTACAAAAAGCCTTCCCATCCTGTTTTTTGGGTGCCAAGTGATGACGGATATAGATATAGAGCGTTAAATAAAGTGATAGAGATGCCAAAAGATTGGCCCGTAGACGTCAACTACCTAGAGGCTAAGGCATATTGCAATTGGCTCTCCAAAAAAATTGGCAAGACATTGCGACTACCTACGGAGGCTGAGTGGCATAGACTTAGAGAGTATAGCGGCGCAAAGGAGGAGCCAAGATGGGGCTCAAAAGCTTTAGCCAATATAAATCTAGAGCATTACGCTTCCGCCTGCCCCGTGACGGAGTTTGCGCACGGCGACTTTTATGACGTGATAGGAAACGTATGGCAGTGGACCGAGACGCCGATATATCCGTTTGAAGGGTTTGATACGCATCCGCTGTATGACGATTTTTCGACGCCTACTTTTGACGGAAGGCACAACATAATAAAAGGCGGCTCATTCATATCTACCGGCAACGAGGTATTGTCCGCCTCAAGATATGCGTTTAGACGCCACTTTTTTCAGCACGCCGGTTTTAGATACGTAGAGAGCGATAACCCGGTAAACGATCAAACATCCGTGTATGAAACCGATAGTGCGGTGTCGGAATATTTAGAGTTTCACTATGGCGACGAATATTTTGGAGTAGCTAATTTTCCGTCTAAAATAGCGCGAATTGCACTCTCTTTTAGCGCCGGAACGAGTCAGAAAAAAGCTCTGGATATTGGTTGCGCTGTCGGCAGGTGTACGTTTGAGCTTGCGAAAGTTTTTGAAGAGGTGATTGGAATAGATTTTTCGGCCAGATTTATCAAAAATGCGGTGCAGATGAAAGAGGACGGAGTCGTAAGATACAAGATAAAGCAAGAAGGGGATATTACAGAAGCGAAAGAGGTATTTGCCAACGAGTTTGGATTTGATGAAGAGAGTATATCTAGAGTGCAGTTTTGGCAAGGTGACGCTTGCAACCTGAAGCCGCATTTTAGGGATTATGATCTTATAGTAGCGGCAAATCTGATAGATAGACTCTATGACCCGCAAAAATTTTTGAAAAATATACATGAAAGGTTGAATTTTGGCGGTGTGCTTTTAATAGCAAGCCCCTACAGCTGGGATGTGTTATTTACCTCTAAAGATAAATGGCTCACAAGCAAAGAGGAGAGCGGTTTTGCGGCTCTAAAGCGGATACTTTCCGATAATTTTGTGATGCTAGGCGAACCCATAGATGTCGAGTTCGTAATCAGGGAGAGCGCAAGAAAGTTTCAGCATACGGTGTCGCAGGTGAGTGTGTGGAAGAGAAAATCGTGAAATTTTCACCAAAGTACCAAGATAGAAAAAATACAAATTCACTCAAATACGACGGGATGGAGCCGCTATTTGGACGCTCCGATCTAGAGCCTTTTTGGGTTGCGGATATGGATTTTGAGGCGCCTCAGTGTGTGGCCCAGGCGATAGCTAGGCGAGCAGGGCACAATGTCTATGGGTATCCGACGGTAGATGATGGGTTTTATGACGCCGTATCGCTTTGGTTTGCAAAGAGGTTTGATATAAGCGTCCAAAACGAGTGGATAGTGCCGATGACGGGCGTGGCGGCCAGTATGTTTACGGCAGTTCTTGCCTTTAGCGGCGAGAATGATGGCGTAGTAGTACAGCCGCCGGTGTATGGACCGTTTTTTGGCGTGGTGCGTGGTGCGAAAAGAACGCTCATCGAAAATCCGCTGCTAAAGACCGATAGCGGATATGAGATCGATTTTGATGGGTTGGAAGAGATATTTGAGAGGGATAGACCAAAAATCCTGCTGTTTTGCTCTCCTCACAACCCCGTGGGACGAGTGTGGCGCAGGGAGGAGCTATTGCGCCTTGTGGAGCTATGCGTCAAATATGGCGTGCTTGTGGTCTCAGATGAGATACACTTTGACCTTGTGTTTCGGCCGCATACGCCTCTGCTTGCCTTTGAGTCCATCCATGAGCTGCTTGTGCTCTTATCTGCTCCGACAAAGAGTTTTAATATCCCGGGGCTAAATGTCTCGTATGCGCTCATCCCTTCAAAAAACAACAAAAAAACCTTTGAATACTACGCAAGAGCTCTGCATCAAAGCTTGCCCAATGTCTTTGGGATAGAGGCTCTCAAGGCGGCGTACAGTGATGGTGATGAGTGGCTGGACGGAGTGGTGTCGTATCTGGGGGCAAATAGAGCTTTACTGGATGAGTTTGTGGCGCAAAATGAGTTTGTGAGCGGAGTTTCGCCGGAGGGG
>JAEMQC010000079.1 GCA_022758985.1 Campylobacteraceae bacterium | reverse complement strand
TGTTTTCATACTCCATGAAAAGCATATTGTGTGCCGTTACTGCGTAAGGTCAGTTTTGATATTGAAACGTGAGATTTTATTTGATTGTGGCGCCGCAAGCGGCTATAGGAATTTTTCTGTAAAAACAAAAACGGTTATAGTTCGTATTCAAAAAAGAGGTTTATAGGCATGAAAATCAGCTTTGATAAAAAAATAGATGCTCTAAAAATACAAAATACTATTTTATAGGCTCTGATTGGCATTAGAGTGAGATCCCCCTGCCGGTATATTTATCGAAAATTTAACGCCGTTGTCGGTATTGGATACAGATATTTTTCCGTTTAGGCTCTTTTCGACGATTATTTTCGTAATAAAAAGCCCCAGTCCTACACCGCTAACCTGTTTTTTTGTAGAGTAGTAGGGTTCAAATATTCTATCTATATTCTCATCCGGTATCGGATCGCCGTGGTTTTCTATCTCTATGGCGTAGCAGTTGTTTTCTTCTTTTACATTGAGCGTTATCAGCGGTTTTTGCGGTTTGCTTGAAGCTATAGCCTCTTTTGCGTTTTCCAATATATTGAAGATGGCTTGAGAGAGTTCGGAGAGATGTCCTGTAACAATAATTTTTCTATCGCAGTGTATAACTATTTCTAAGCCGTCAATAGAGCTTTTAAGGCGCAACTGCTCTATTGCATTCTCGATAGCGTCGATAATTCTAAATTCTTCCGCTTGAATTTCATCGGTTATAAATAGTTTTCTGAAGTTATCTATCATATCTGACATTGAACGTATCAGACGCATCGATTTTGTAGTAGCCTCCTCTATGTATTCCTTGTTTACCTCGCCGTAGTCGTAAGCTATTCTGAGGTCTTGGATTTGTATACCTAGGGCATTTAGGGGCTGCCTCCACTCGTGGGCTATGGTAGCTATCGTCTCTCCCATCGCCGCAAGCCTGGACTGTTTTATTAGCGCTTCGTCTTTTTGCCTTATCTGTGCTACTGCCTCATCTACTTTATGCTCCAAATTTTTATTTGCCTCCACCAAAACTTCGTTTAGCTTTTTTTGTATCGCCTTGAGTTCGCTGACGTCTATAATCGTGCAAAAAAGAGACGACGTATAGCCTCTCTCGTCTTTTGTGCCGCTTATAGAGTGAATGGTGTTTATGATTTCGCCTTGGCTTGTTATAAAATCGAGCTCTACCGGCTGTGCGGAACCTGCCTCTTGAAATAGAAGTATCTGGTTCCTTAGCAGCTCTTTTGAATCACTCGTTAGATGATCATTTATGTTTTTTGGTTCAGAGCCTATCAGTGAGCGCATCGTATCGTTGCATCTTTTGATATTACCGTCGACGCTCATCGTAAAATATCCGCACGGTGCATTGTCGTATAACTCTTTGAGCGAATGTTCCGACTTGATGAGATTCTCTTTGGCAAAAAAACCGGCTACGCATGAGGCGTATATTACCGCAAACGTAGTCGCAAGGCCAAGGTCTGCTTCGTTGTAATCTATATCTTTGTTCGCTAAGGCTACCATGCCGACCGTTTTGCCGTGGTATACGCATGGAACACCCATAAATTTTCTTATCGGTATATGTCCGGGCGGTGTACCGACGCTGGCCGGATGGCTTACCGGATCATTGGCTATCATCGCCTTCTGTCTATCGAGTACGTAACCGCCTAGTCCTCCCGCTTTTTCGAATATTACGGTTTTACCCTCCACCTTGCATGACGGGAATATATCTTTTGTCATTGTCGGACAAACCAAAAAGCCCGTGTTTTGGTCTATGTAGCCAACAAAGCCGAATTGACTGGAGGTGAATTTGAGGCAGTACTCCAATACCTTTTCCGATAGAGCATCTATGTCCTCAGCATCGATGCACGCCTGAAAGGCAATTGGCAGCTCGCTAGACGCTTCAAGTCTCATTGTTTTTTGGCTCTCCTCGTACTCTACGCTTTCTATCGACTGAAGTTTGGATATATTTTCGCCAAGCAGCGTGGCTATCTTTTTTACGAGCTCTATTCTCAAAGCGTCCTCTACCAAGCCGTCACACGCTCCCATCAGTACGCCTATCGTTTTGTTGTTTTTGGCATCCCGTATGGGTGCGAATATAGCTTTTTGTATCCCGCATCTTAGCTCTAAGTCGCTTTTGACGTACTCGTTTTTGGAGTAGTCAGCTATCGTTACTACGGAATTATAAAGTGCTTCGTAAGACGCCATTTTGCCGGGGGCTGAAGGCATTAAGATTTTGTTGCTGGCTTCTTCCATGCCAAAAGAGAGTCTAACCACCAGTTTATTTTCAAGAGCTTCGTCGCTAAGTATTACGGCGCCTATTTTCATACCGCTTTTTGCAAGCCCCTGGAGCGCTACGTGATAAGCATCTAGCTGCTTTTTACATGCACCGATTGTCTCCTCGGTGTGTCCATATATCTCGTCGTAGCTTTGCATCTTTGAGACCCTCTTTTTAGCTTGAACAATATGCTAATATCATATAACTAAATGGCTTATCTTATTTTGTTTTTAGTATTTAAGAAAGTAGATTGTATTATCATATCTATATATTTAGATATATGGTTAGGTTATTTTATGGAAACTTTTTTAAAGGTGGTATCGGCTCTAAACGATGAGAGCAGGGTGAAAATCTTGGCTTTTTTGTTGGAGCATAGATGTTGCTGCGTGTGCGAGATAGAGGCCTCTCTAGAGATGGCGCAGTCTACGCTCTCCAGGCATTTAAAGATATTGAAAGACGCCGGCTTTCTCTGTGCTTCAAGACGCGGCTGTAGAAGCTATTATGATGTGGCTGCTCGTTCGCAGATGCACGCTAATATGTTAAAGGAGGTGAAAGCGTTAAAACTTAAAATACCTATCAAAATATGCGCCGAAAACAGCACTAGATGTCAAATATTAGGAAAATAAGATGAAAAACGTACTTATACTTTGCACCGGAAATTCATGCCGCTCCATCATGGGCGAAGCTCTTGCAAATCACTATCTAGGGGAGCTTGGCGTGAGGGCGTACTCTAGCGGCGTACAGCCCAGCGGTGCGGTAAATCCTAATGCAATAAAAGCTCTGCAAAAAGAGGGGATACCAACAGATGGACTCTCCTCAAAGACTCTTGACAAGCTACCAATTCAGGATTTTGACCTCGTGGTAACTGTATGTGACCATGCAAACGAGACCTGCCCGATGTTTGCAGGGGGCGCCAAAAAAATTCATGTGGGGTTCGCAGACCCTAGCGGCGGACCGGAAGAAGGGTATACGAAGACGCTGCATGAGATAAAAGATACGTTGCTTCCAAAAATCAAAGAAGAGTTGGGCTTGTAATATGTGGCAAGAGACTGTTGATAGGCTTGTCTATGAGTGGCTTGCAATGCCAAAGGGGGAGAAGCTCTCGGATGCGCTGAATTTTTTTATCTATGACACCGTCAAAATCATATTTCTACTCACTGTGATTATCTTTGCGGTAACGCTACTTCGCTCATACTTTTCTACCGAAAAAGTGCGTGAGTATCTCTCTAAAAAACATGAGTTTACGGGCAATGTCCTTGCGGCGCTATTTGGCATCATCACCCCTTTTTGCTCCTGCTCCGCCATACCGCTGTTTCTGGGCTTCTTGCAAGCTCGTATCCCGCTTGGCGTCACGCTTAGCTTTCTCATCTCGGCTCCTCTTAACAACGAAATAGCGATAGCGATGCTCTTTACGATGTTTGGATGGAAGGTGACGGCGCTATATATCGGATTTGGACTGCTTGTGGCGATAGTCGGCGGTATCGTTATCGGACGGATAGGGCTAGAAAAAGAGATACTCATAGAGGTCAAACCTATTGAGGGCGAGATACACGCCGAGAGTCACAAAATAGCTTTTAAAACAAGACTAAAAGATGCGACTCACTACACAAAAGATATTTTACGCAAAATCTGGCTCTATGTACTTCTGGGCGTTGGGGCTGGTGCATTCATCCACGGGTATGTGCCGACCGAGTTTATAGTGAGCATAGCTGGAAAAGATAATATATTTGCCGTGCCGCTTGCCACACTGCTTGGCGTGCCGATGTATTCAAATGCCGCCGGAGTAATGCCGCTCATTGAAGTGCTTACCGCTAAGGTGATGCTAATGGGTACGGCGCTTAGCTTTATGATGGCGATAACGGCTCTTAGTTTGCCGGAAGC
>JAEMQC010000103.1 GCA_022758985.1 Campylobacteraceae bacterium | reverse complement strand
GCACGGTGACGCTTGGGATTATGGGTGTTGGGTATTTGTTTAATGCGATTTTGTAAAAAAGGAAGATGCAGATGAAAAGAGTTTTTAGAATTATTTTGGGACTTGCCCTTATCGGATATGCTATTTTTAGCGGCAATGCCTGGTTTTACCTAGGTGTTGTGCCACTCTTTTTTGGCGTTGTTAACTGGTGTCCAATGGAGAAGTTGTTTGGAGGGTGTAAGGACTCTAGCTGCGGCTGCACTCCAAAAGATAGCAATAAAACAAGCGAAGCGCTCCGCAAAGCGGATGTTTCCTCGAAAACAAGCTGCTGCGGCTAAGAGATGGAAGCTTTTTTTCTTAACCTTCTTGAGTCTCACGGGGCTTTGGTGTTTGCGGGAGCCTTTAGCGTCGGGGCGCTCACCTCTCTTGCGCCTTGCTCTATCGTCTCGGTGCCGCTTCTTGTAGGAAGCGCCCTTGGGATGAGCTCGCATCTGACTCCAAAAGAGCGGGTGCGTTTTACTTATCTATTTGCCTCGCTGTTTGCGTTTGGGGTGGCGGTTAGTTTTTCGATTCTAGCCTTCATGGTTGCCAAAATGGGGCTGTTTTTTTCGATTGCGCCGCTTGAGGCTTATTTGCTAGCCGGTGTTTTATCCCTTTTGATTGGGCTTTATTCGCTAGGAGTCACCCCTGAGGTACTCGACAAAGCCAAATGGATGGGCAGGCTCATTCGGTGGCGATTTGTAGGGGTGTTTTTGATAGGGATGATGTTTGGGCTAGTCTCCACGCCGTGCGCTTCCGCTCCGATGGTAGCTATCATATCTGTTGCCGCAAATGCTCCCGATTGGTATGCATATGCGTTGGTGCTTACTTTTGCGCTTGGGCATTCACTGCTGCTTCTCATTGCCGGCGTCTCCGTCGGTTTTACCCAGAGCATCGCAAGTAGCCCAAAAATTGCCTTCATTACATCTTGGATGACAAAGATTTTTGCGTTTATTTTGGTGGCTATCGCATTTTATTTTTTTGTTTTAGCGTATAGACAAATCTAAAAAAGGAGCAGTTATGAAAAAAAGTTTACTGTTTGTTATGTTTTTTGCCATTTCTCTGTTTTCGGCAGAGCTTGCCCCAACCAAATATAGCGACGCAAAAGCGCAAATAGGCAAAGGCGAGGTTGTGATGCTAGAGGTTGGTTCCATATATTGCCACGCTTGCAAAGATATGGGTGAGCTACTCTCAAAAGCTATTGCCCAAAAACCTAGTCGCAAAATCTTTTTTGTGGATGTAGGGAGTGAGAGAGCGGCGGCGGAGGAGCTAAAAATCAGAATGATTCCCACTCAAATCGTGTATGATGCAAATGGAAAAGAGATTGATAGGCATATAGGCGGCTTCACCGCTGAGGGACTAAATACATTTCTTGCAAAACATAAAATATAAAAGGAGAATACAATGAAAATCGAAATTTTAGGCACGGGTTGCGCAAAATGCAAAAGTTTGTTTGAGGTCACAAAAGAGGCGGTCGCAAAAAGCGGCAAATTTGCGCAAATAGAAAAAGTGGAAGATATAAATCAGATTATGAGCTACGGCGTAATGAGTACTCCGGCGCTTGTGATTGACGGCAAGGTGGTATTAAGCGGTAGAGTTCCGAGCGTGCAGGAAGTGCAGGAGTTTTTGAAGTGAGCTCTTGCGCTCCCGCAAAAAATGGAGAGATTTTAAACAAAGAATTGCTCTCCTCTCCTCTTTTTGTCTGCGTCATCTATGCGGACAAAATAGCTCTTGCAAAACTCTCAAAACGACTGTCTTGCGCCATAAAAACACTTCCTCTTAGAGTAAAGCTCATTTTTGAAAGCGATACAAAAAAAGCGATTGAGGCCGGGGCGACAAAAGAGTGCGCCCTTGAAATTGACGGCAAGATAGTTTTTGACGGAGAGTTTAGGGCAGAGGATATTGAAGAGATTTTTAAAGGATTATTATGAGAATTATTGCGCTGTTTTTGCTTTTTCTCGGCGCCTCTTTTGGGGCGACTATCACACAGATGCTAGAAAATGCGTCGCAAGCTCCACTTGAAAAAATAGATGAGCTGGCGCTTAAAGGAGAAAAGGCCAAAGAAGGGCTCTCTTACGCCGCCTTGTATCCAAAACTCTCCCTTGTGGGCAGTATCGACCACTACAACTCACCCACAAACCTAAGACCGCTCTCTCCAACTGAATCGGCAGATATAGCAAAATCAAACGGCGGATACCCTTTTAGTAGGGATATAGCAAGTTATGGCGCCGTCTTGTCAATGCCTATTTTTGTCAAATCGCTCTACACAAACGCCGAGCTCTCAAACAAGCTAGTTAGCGCAAACGAGGATAAAAAAAGGCTCTCCACCTCACTGCGGCAAGCCGCAATTATCGGCGCAAACGCAAAGTATGAGTATATAAACGACCTGCTTTTGGCCCTTGAAGCAAAAAAAGCCTCGCTCCAAGAGGTTCAAAAGACGATAGAGATAAAAGTAAAAAACGGTAGAGCGGCCGAGATAGAGCTAACAAAAATAAACGAACAGCTAAACCAAGTAGAGATAAAAAAGAGCGAACTTAACAACTCAAAACTTGAGATAGAGTCCTTACTCAAAACTTTAACGGGCATAGAGATTGACGCTCCAGCCAAGATGAGCTTTGTAGGGGGCGCTTTTGACGGGGAGGCTCTTGCGCTGTCCCAAAAAAGCAAGGAGAGCGAAGCGGCGGCTCTAGCGCAAAAAAGCGCAAAAGAGAGCCTTTGGCCAACTATCTCGTTAAATGCAAAGTATTTCAAAAATTACGGCAAAGCTTACAATAACGATGAGAGTGTTGAAAGAGATTATGGAAGTGTAGGGGTGCAGGTTGTTTTGCCGCTATTTGACAAAGAGAGATACTCTCAAATTGAGCTAAAAAGCGTTGAAGCGCAAAAAGCTGCCGCCGCTCTAGCTCAAACTAAAATAGAGATAGAATCAAAGCTAAAAGCTTTGAGCGCTCAGTATGAAAATCTAAAAGAGTCAAAAAAATTAGCCAAAGCCAGTATAACAAACTACGAAGAGATGCTAAAGGTCGCAAAAACCGCATACCTAAACGAGAGAATGACGCAAGAGGAGTATTTAAGATACGAAGAGGCGCTGCTTAGCTCAAAAGCGGCTTATTATGGGAGTGAAGCGGATATTTGGGCAAATATTACGCAAAGAGGGGCAATTTATGGAGTAGATTTCAAAGGAGTTGTAAAATGAAAAAGATAATCTGGGTAGTTTTGGTTGCTATGCTTGTCATAGGAGCCACACTTGCCGTAAAAAAGAAAATAGGCTCCAACGCTGCGATAGAGCCGCTAAGCAGTTACGATGTAATGATAAAAACATTTACTCCAAAAGAGGTAAATGCCACTCTCACCACTCCGGTTCTTGCTTTTGTTAAAAACGATCACGATGCGACTTTGGGCTCCAAAGTAAGCGCCGGCGTTGTTTTTATCGCTCCGGCAGGGACGGCGGTAAAAAAAGGGGATGTTGTCGTAAGGCTTGATAATAACGACCTCTTGGCGCAAAGAGAGGCCGCAAAACTATCACTAAATAACGAGATAGCCTCTCATCAAAGAAGTCTTGAGCTATACAGCGTCAAAGGGGTATCGATTGAGCAGCTCCAAAACGAAGAGTCTCGCATAGCGACTCTAAAGGCTGAGCTAGAGAGGATCTCAAATCTAATTAGTTATACGGTTATATGCTCTCCGGTAGATGGAGTGGTTGGCGAAACCTTTGTTGCACCGGGAGAAGTGGCTCCTGTTGGCAAACCGCTAGCCTCCATCCGCGCAAGCCGCGGATCCTATCTGTGGGTACGCTTGCCGCTTGGTTTAAATGCAAAAGAGCTTATCTTTGAAGCTCATCGCGCCCCTTTGCGATTTTTGCAAAACTCTAACGGAGCTAATGAGTACCGCTCCGACATCCCAATTAGTCTTCCATCTGGCTCAAGAGTAGAGGCAAAAGTAGTGACTTTTGAGGGTAATGGGGTGTTTTTGCCTCGCGAAGCGCTCCTTTTTAAAGAGTCAAAAGCGTATGTTTTGGTAGTAAATGGGCATAAAGCAAAAGCTATGGAGGTAAATGTTATCGCCAAAGGAGATGAAGGGTATGTTGTTAGCGGAGCGCCTTTGCAAAAAGTAGCGCTTGCCAAAAGCGATATTCTCCTAAAAATCATGAGCGGCGCCTCGCTTACCACA
>JAEMQC010000043.1 GCA_022758985.1 Campylobacteraceae bacterium | reverse complement strand
GAGCCTGTTCTAAAAATCTACCATCACCCTTAAACGTGGCTATAGTGCAAGATACTAGGTGCACTCTTTAAAAGAGAGTATGGAGCTTTCAAGCGCTATACGTTCAGCCTTTTCGGGAGTTTTTGCGGCGGCGCTCTCTTTTTTCATCTGGGCAAGCTTATCTTTTGCGTCCGATATTTTCGCTTTCAAATCCACGTCGTCGTTATCAAACTTGAGATTTTTTTTGATTATCGCATCTATCAGAGCCGTTTTTGTTTTTTGTAAAGACTCTTTTTGAAGTTCTAGCTCCAAAAGCTTTCTGTCTATTCTACGGTACTCGAATATAACCGGAATAATATCCGTCTCGTAGAGGTTTTTATTTTTGGCGCCGAGCATAATCTCTACTATTTTTGCCTGCCTGGCTTGCAATTTCGCATATTGTGAGTCTATATTCTCAGGCTTTTCTTTAAGATATAGCTTTTGGTATATAAGTCTCAGATTTTTAAAAGCCTGCTCATAGCTTGTGACGTTTAAAAGTCCGTTATCTGCATCTGCGAGTATCTCTATCGGTTTTATAATCTCCCTATATTCGGCTATCATTTTATCGTCGTCGAAGCTTTTTAGGTACGATAGAAATTTAGCCTCGTCCGTGATTTTCAGCCTATCTTTCTCGATTTTTAGAAAATCGGATCCTATTATTTGGGCAAACAAGCAAGATGCTAGAAGCAAAAGCGATATGAAGGCTTTTTTCATTTACGACTACCTTTTTTTAACTCTGCTTTTATTATCTCGCAAACGTTGGCCACGCTCTTTTCTATGCCCTCCACCGCTCCTTTTGGACCGCTTCCTATACCGTCTATAGTGAGCCTAACGTATCTATATACTTTTTCTTTTGCCGTAATTTCTATTTTTGCAGCAAATAGATACTCGTTTTTGCCGTCAACATACGCCTGATACGAGTCCGTCACAACGACTTTTACTTTTGCGTCGCTGCCGGCAAGCTGGCTCTCTATGCTAGATTTTATAAATTCGGCATGTGTTTTTGCCAGATATGAGTTTTTATACGGTAAAAAAACACCGTCTTTTTTGTACCATATCCTGTCTCCAGATAGATACGATACGGTATCTACCAAGACCTCCGCCCCGTTTGTGGCTTCTTTTTGTGCGGCGGCTTTTATTTCCGGCAGATAGTACTTTATATCGTTTTTTTGTGAGCAAGCGCTAAAGAGGAGAATAAAACACAAAACAGCTACTCTTTTCATCTTCTACTCCTCGCCCGGGCCTTTTGGAATATCCGCCGAGTTAAATAGCAAAGAGCTTGGATTTTTTTGTATATTTTTGATAAGCGTATTCGACTCCATACTTAACTCCCTAAGCTGCACAATAAGCCTTTTAGCCTCGTCGCTCACTCCTGTAATATCTTTTTTGTAGTCAAAATCTCCTCGCTTTATGGAGCTGTTAACTCTTGTCGCTACGCTATTAGCCGAATCCGCTGCGGCAGATATTTTTTTGATTGCGGTTATCGTCTCAATTGGTAAATCCTTTGAATTTTTTGTTATCTCCCCTATTTCGTCAAGCCTTGCTGAAAGTTTTGATGTAATAGCGTTAAGATTTTCTAGTACCTCGCTCGCATGCTTTAGGTTTTTTTCATCCAGGGAGTTGTCTATCTTTTCTATAATGCTCTGCATTCTATCAAGCATATTGGCGATAGAGGAATCAAACTTACTGAATATCGACGGAGCATGTTTTATCGTAGGCAAAGCGCTCTTATCGGCATCCCTCAAAAGCAAATCACCGTTTTGACCGGGCGTTATGTCGACAAAGCTAAGCCCGGTGATACCTTGCGGCTTAATATAGGCAACGGAACTCGTCTTTATCGGAGTGCCCTCTTTTATTTTTAGCAAAATCTCTATCTGCTCCGTATTTTCCGTGCTGATGCGTATATCCGACACCCTGCCTACCACCACGCCCCTATATTTTACCGGAGCTTCGATATTTAAGCCGGACACCGATTCGGTGGCAAGCACCCGATAGTTGTCAAAATCGTCTTTAAAACCGAACTTTCCAAGCCAGAAAACGGATAGGGCAAACGCACTTATAAAAAATATAGCGAAAATACCCACCATCGTGTAGTTGGCCTTATTTTCCAAGCTGCTCTCCTTTGACGTCAAAAAAACTTTTCAAAAATTTGTGGTCGCATCTTTTGGCCTCTTCCACGCTCCCCAGAAAAACAACCTTTTTATCATGCAATGCCATAATTTTACTGGAAATATCGGTAACAGAGTGGACATCATGACTAATAAGCACGACCGTAAGAGCTAGCGCATCTCTTAAAGAGAGTATCAAATCGTCAAAACCTCTGGAAGATATCGGGTCAAGGCCGCTTGTCGGCTCATCCAAAAAAAGAAGCGACGGTTCCAGCGCAAGCGCCCTGGCAAGTGCGGCTCTTTTTTTCATTCCGCCGCTAAGTTCGCTTGGATACATATGCCTCACGTGTCCAGGCAAACCGACGAGCGAAAGTTTATAAGAGACCAACTCATCGGCCAGAGCGCCGCTAATCCCAGCATGCTCTTTTAGCAGTATCGCTATATTCTCCTTTATAGTCAAGGATGAGAATAGCGCCGAAGACTGAAACAATACGCCCCACTCTCTTGAAAAATTCTTTAGCTTATCGTTGTCAAATCCGAGTATATCGGAACCAAAAATCTTTATAGAGCCGCTTTGCGGCCGCAGCAGCATTATAAGCTCTTTTAACAGCGTAGACTTCCCGGAGCCGCTAGAGCCTATAACCGTAAAAACTTCTCCTTCTTTTACGTCAAACGATATGGAGTCGTGTATAACTCTGTCGCCAAACGCAGTTACTATGTTTCTAGCCTCTATAACATTCATATTTTTAGTCCCGAGAATATTATGGAAAACAGGGCGTCGCACGCAATGACGGCAAATATAGAGTTTACGACGCTATGCGTAGTCATTACGCCAATGCTCTCACTACTACCCTCGACCTGAAACCCCCTGAAGACGCCTATAGAGGCGATTAAAAACGCAAAAAACGGAGCCTTTAAAAGCCCTACAAAGAGATGTTTTATGGCCAAGGTAGCCCTCAGCCTATCTAGAAATTCTGCGTACGATATTCCAAGCTGTAGCTTTGCTATTATCATGCTGCCTACTATCGCTACGACGTCGGCAAAGAATATAACAAGCCACAGCGTGAGCGTCAAAGCAAGTATTCTAGGCCACACAAGAAAATAAAAAGGGCTAAACCCCATCGTTTTCATAGCGTCTATCTCTTCCGTTATCTTCATAACCCCAATCTCAGAGGTATAGCTAGCCCCGCTACGACCGGCGATTATTACTGCCGTTAGAAGTGGCGCAAGCTCTCTTGTTACCGAGATACCTACCAGATCGACCGTAAATATAGCCGCACCAAATCTCTCAAGCTGCAACGCACCCTGATATGTGACGACCACGCCGATAAGAAATGCGTTCAGTGCAACTATCGCAAGTGCGTTTACGGAGGATAACTCCATCTGCTTGACTATGGACGCAACTCTAAAATTGCGAGCCCCAAAAAGCCTAAAAAACGAGTAGATCATAGCCCCTAAAAACGAGCTATAGGAGATAAAATCTTTGGCTTTTGAATATACGTTGAATCCAAAAATATATAAAAAACCTTTTTGTCTCGGTAGTTCTTTGGCTTTTGTAGTTTTTGTATGCAGCAACACCAATCTAAAGATATTTCTTGCAGTTTTTGAGATGCCAAAAATTTTGATGTTTGGATTTTTATTTTTGATGCCTATAAGCCACAATGCCGCAGCGCTATCGATTTTTTTGAGGCTAGAGAGATTGATTTGTATACGTTTATTGGAATAAGCGGCAAGACTACCCGTAAGCCTAGCCGAGGCCTCGGCCAAAAAGATGGTACGCCATTCGCCTTTTAGGCTTATAAAAACGGATTTATCTTTTTCTAAGACGTCAAAGCCTGCAAACTCCAAGCAAAACCCTATTTTGTATTTACATAGATTATAATTTATAAAAAGTTAAAAGGTGCGTAATGCTTTCACATTTTATCTCCAAAAAATTCGGGCAGTTAGCCGACATGAAATTCTCACCGACAATACAAAACTTCATAAACAAAACGTACGTAAAAATATTCGACATATCCCTGGATGAGCATGCCAAGCTTGAGAGCTACAAAAGCTTAACCGAGCTATTTACGAGAAAACTGCTAAAGCCAAGAGAGCTAAAAGGCAATCAAAAATCGCTCAT
>JAEMQC010000141.1 GCA_022758985.1 Campylobacteraceae bacterium | reverse complement strand
TGAAAAACACAAGCGCAAACGAGCGTAGGATTTTACTTGTCATTGCGCTCAATCTGATTATTGTCGTAGCCGAGAGTATCGCCGGAGTTATCGGCGGCTCTTTGGCTCTTCTCTCCGATGCTTGGCACAATCTAAGCGATGTGTTGGCGCTTGTCGTCACAGCCGTGGCTCTTTGGACTCAGAGCCGTCCTGCGTCAAACGAGATGACATACGGATATGTGCGCTCCGAGATGATGGCCTCTTTTATCAACGCTCTGTTTTTGTCGGTACTGATGGTTTGGGTCGGCGTGGAGGCGGTGAATAGACTCTTGCACCCGGTAGTTGTCGATGGATGGCTTACGATGATTGTCGCCGCCGTAGCCCTTGTGGTCAATACCGCCAGCGCAATAATACTCGGTGGACATTCGCATGCGCACTCACACGGCGGTGAAGAGGAGGAACATGACCTTAATATCACCTCCGCTTTTTGGCACATGGCAAGCGATGCGATATTATCGCTAGCGGTAGTACTTGGCGGTTTGGCGATGATGCTTTGGGGTGTTATGTGGGTTGATGCGCTTCTTTCTATTGTTTTTGCAGTAGTGATTTTGAGAGTTTCTTTAAAGATTTTGAAAACCTCGTTTTTGAGCCTAATGGACAAAAGCAATCCTGTGATATTGGAAGAGCTTTCCAATATTCTTCTATCTCACCCTGACGTCAAAGGGGCGCACGATGTTCATCTGAGTTGTCCATCCAGCCATGAGCGGTATTTTTCGGCGCATATCGTGCTAGATGACGAGATGAGTCTAAAAGAGGTTGAATGTGTGATAGAGGAGCTTCGCCACAAGCTCTCCCATGCCGGGGCTACGCATGTGATGCTCCAGCCCGAGACTTCAAAATATTTGAATGTAGAGAGTGGTATGCTTTGTGACACGCATATGCATTGTTCTCACTCTCACTAAAATACGCAAGGAGACGCATCATGGAAAAAAATCGACTTGGCACGGTGTAGATAGAGAGTCTATCCCTTGGTTTCCGGTCGTAAATGAGGCGCAGTGCATCGGTTGCGAACTCTGCTTTATCACTTGCGGCAAAGGCGTGTATGAGATGGGCGAAGTGGACGGCAGGCGAAAAGCAAAAGCGGCGTCGCCGTTTGCCTGTATGGTAGGCTGCTCCACTTGCGCCAATATCTGCCCGACGCACGCTATCTCGTTTCCGGACCCCTCTATTGTCCTTGGCGTTGAAAGGGAGCACAAAATATTTAGCATCGTACACAAAGAGGCTGATGCGAGAAGAGAAAAACAAAGAAGCAAAGCCCTTGAAACATGCGAGTGCATAAAGCGTCAATCGTTTGAGATAGCCGGAGAGGTCGGGAGGCTGTGCAATATAGAGGAGTTAAAGGAGATTGTACTCCCTTTTGAGTGCGACATCGTGGAGTTTTCTATCTCTATTCCATCTATCGCCCAGCACAAAAAAGGGGCTCCAGGAGTTGCCAAAATGACGCTTATCGGCAAGAATATAGAAGAAGCCTCCGCTCTTTTGAGTGACAAAATAGTTGCAAAAGAGCTTGTAATCGTCAAAAAATAGCTTTTACCAACGTTGCGCACCTTGATAAAAAATAGTGCAAAAACCCATATAATTCTCGAAAACGAAGTTTTCGTAGCTTTAGGGGGTTGCAAGGGACATTTATGTTCCTGCCGCCAAAATGGAGGAGTTCGTTTCGGCGCATAACATCATATTCTTCTTTTTAATTTTTGATGTAAAATGAAATGCAACCTAAAAAAAGAGTAGAAGGATTCGCTATGAGTACATTTACCAAAACAGTTTGCACTACGGCGCTTGCGTCACTGCTTATCGCTCCGGCGTTTGCGGCTCCAGGTCAGGGGCAAGGCCAAGGGTGGAGAGCAAGCAAAAATAATACAATGGGTTATTCGCTTATGACTCCGGCAGAGAGAGCGGAACATCAAGCTAAGATGAGAAGCTTCAAGACATACGACGAGTGTATAGCCTACACGACAGAGCACCACAAAATGATGGAAGAGAGGGCAAAAGAGAAGAATGTGACTCTTCCAGCTATGCAAAAAGGCAAATACGGCTGTGACGATATGAAAGCTAGAGGCTTTTTGAAATAAATCTTTTTCGGGGCTTTGCAAAAGGAGCCCTCTTTTGCGCACCTTCCTCTTTTATATAAAACTTTTTAATCCCAACTCCTTTTTCGTCCAAAAGTTTACAAATAGTAACGCCAATAACAAAACATTCTTTTTCTGAAAAAAGTCAAATGAATTTATAGAAGGTTCAATATAATCTGAGTATTTATTTTACATACTTTTTAGAACGGTCTATAATGTTTAAGCATATTTCAATTCGTCATAAACTCTCTATTTTGCTTTTTGCTAGCGCCGCTTTTGCGCTATTTATATCCTCTATTTTGATTTTTGTACAGACCTACTCCACGGAACAAAAAGAGTCGCTAACAACCCTTAGGCAGCTATGCGATGTCAGTAGCGAAAATATCAAGGCGTCTCTTGCTTTCAAAGACGAAGCGAGTGCCCAAAAAATGCTCTCTTCTTTGAGTAATGTCAAAAATATAGCTTTAGCGGTCGTGTTTGATGAAGAAAAAAGGGCGTTTGCCACATATAAATCAAATATGCACCCCACCTTTTTTGTAGACGCCCACTTAAATGATTTAAAATCGATACTTCTATCCAAGACAATCGATATTGGAGCTTTGCAGCAGAGCTCGTTTGACTATATGGTCGTCTTTAAGCCTATAGTTTTTGAAGGAAAAACCATAGGAACGCTTTGCATAGTATCCGATAACGAACGATTTAAGCAAAAGATGCAAAATTATGCAATCATCCAATCTATCGTCTCGTTTGTATCGCTAGCGCTTATCGTTTTGCTCTCTCTTTGGTTGCAAAGATTTTTTACGCATCCCATCCTAAAACTTATCGAAGCGATGCAGATAGTTGGGGAGACAAAAAACTACTCATACAACGCCATGATAGAGCAAAAAGATGAGTTTGCAGATTTATATCATTATTTCAACCTAATGATGCAAGAGATTTCACAGCGAGATGCCAAGCTTTCACAGCTTGCTACAACGGATGCGCTTACAGGACTATCCAACCGAAGGCACGCTTTGGAGCTTTTTGAGACCGCAGCACTAAAGGCAGCCCGCCAAAATGAACCCATAGGTGTCATCATGATGGATATAGATTTTTTCAAAAAAGTAAACGACACCTACGGGCACTCCGTAGGTGATTTGGTTCTCAAAGAGGTTTCAAAAATAGTCAAAAAATGTGCCAGAGAGTATGACATCGTGGCTAGACTTGGTGGCGAGGAGTTTTTGATAATTTGTGAAAATTCTGATATATCACAGACCATAGAGATTGCGCAAAGGATTCGCCAAAACATACAAGACCAGATAATTGTGTATGATGGGGATAAGAGCTTAAAAGTTACGGCAAGCTTTGGATGTTATGCGGCGGTTCCAAATGCCCACCAAGAGTCACAGATGATTAGTATTGCCGACGAAGCGCTCTATGTCGCCAAAAACAGCGGCAGAAATAGAGTCGAATCGATACAACAACATACGGAAGAGAAATGAACTGGAAATGGATACCTATTTTGGCGGTGATATTTTGCAATACGCTGTTGGCTGAAGATGAAGAGAGAAAACTGGAGGCTATTTTTTTGGGCAGGTTTGCATCTTTTATAGAGTGGCCAGTAAAAACAAAGCCAAAATTTCAAATCACGCTGATAGATGAAAATCCGTTTGGTACGATTTTGGATGAACTCTACAAGGACAAAAAAATCCATAACAAACCAATCGAAATAAAAGTCGTCACGAAAATTGAAGATATAGGTCAATGTGATATTTTATTTGTTGTGCTTGATACGGCAAAAGCTAGACGCGCGGCAATCGAATATGCGCAAAAAAACTCCATCTTAACAATCAGCGAATCAAAAGGGTTTGCTGAAAGTGGCGGAATAATCCAACTAAATTTCGTAAACCAAAAAACACAAATCAAAATCAATCACGATGCCGCCGTCAAATCAAATATAAAAATAGACGCTCCTTTGCTAAATGTGGCAACCGTGTTAAAAGGAGGCAAGCAGTGAGAGTTTTTTCATTTATAGCGGTATCGCTACTCGGTGTCTCCATACTTAGCGCTGATGATAAAACAGTAAAAGAGATAAACGACAGTTACGAAAAAAGCTTTGAGGAGCTTATGAACACACAGACACAACCAAAAGCGGAGGTTGGCTCCAGGAGTGGTCTAAGGGATGCGCTG
>JAEMQC010000080.1 GCA_022758985.1 Campylobacteraceae bacterium | reverse complement strand
GTAGAGTCGTTTGTGCCGCCAAAAGAGATAGTTCATATGCTAAAAGGCAAAGGGGAGTTTGTAAACCTAAGAGGCGAGCAAATACCTGTAGTGAGATTAAACGAGGCTCTAGGACTTAGCGAAGATAGACCGCAGATATGGGATAGTACACTCGTATGCGTAGAGAGCGAAAAAGGGAGAATGGCAATACTGGTGGACGCACTGCTGGGTCGCCAGCAGGTTGTTATCAAGACTCTAGGTCGCTCAATGGCAAAAATAAAAGAGATTTCAGGCAGAGCGATACTGGGTAACGGAGATATTGCCCTTATACTAAATATAGACGGTCTTTGTTCTGAAGCTTTGTAGATGTCTAGGTAGTGCATGATTAACATAGAGATAACCGCCGAAGAATTTGAGAAAATAAGAAAGTTCGTCAAAGCCAAAGTCGGCATCTCTCTTTCCGACCAAAAGGCTACGATGGTAAGAGGAAGGCTACACAAGAGGCTTCTTGAGCTTGGGATGAGCTCTTTTAGCGAGTATTATAGATATCTAAACTCTCCGGAAGGGGAGGAGGAGATATCCAACTTTATTAATGCCATCTCAACGAATGTAACCTCTTTTTTTAGATCTCCACACCATTGGACATATCTTAAAGAAAACCTGAACGAAATATTTTTGTCAAAACCGAATAAAAAAATACGGATATGGTCTGCCGCTTGTTCAAGCGGGGAAGAGCCTTATTCGATTATGATATTTCTAAGGGAAAATTTAAAAGATTTTGACAAATGGGATATAAAAATCCTAGCTACTGATATATCGCACAAAGCCCTTGCAAAAGCCCTAAAAGGTGAGTATAGTGAAAAAGACGTAGAGTCCATGCAAAAAGCCGTCATTCATCGTAATTTTACTCCAAAAAAAACACCGACCGGCGTTGTATACGAGATAGACCCAATCCTTAAGTCAAAGATTATGTTTAGGAGTTTTAATCTCGTAAATGATGATTTTTCCATATTCAAATTCCATTTGGACATCATCTTTTGTCGCAATGTTATGATATATTTTGACAAAGAGACGAGACGCTCGCTTATTTCGAGGTTTGCCAAGCTTCTAAATAAAGGCTCTCTCTTTATCATGGGGGATTCAGAGGCTATTACCGAAAATAAAAACGAGTTTGCGCTAATTAAATCATCAATATATAAAAAAATCTAAAAACCGAATGGAAAAATAAGATGCAAGAACTAGAAAAAATAAGCGACGTAGAACTTCTTGGCGAAATACAAAGAAGATTTGACGAAAAAAATAGAACATTGAACGAGACGGAGTTTTTAAATAAGAAGCTCATCGAATTGAATAAAAGGCTAATGGAGGCTGATTCCGTAAAAAGCCAGTTTTTGTCTCTTATAAAAAATGAGTTTAATAACCCTATTTCATCCGTATTAAATATATGCTCCCATCTTGTATCTGGCAAAAAACCGGAAAAAGCGCACGAACTTATCGAGATGCTTCACATGGAGGTATTGCGTCTTGATTTTCAAATAAAAAATATTATTGCAGCCAGCGAAATAGAGGCCGGTAAGAGTGAAAACTATTATATGAAAGTGGATTTTGCAAGCATCATGGATGATGTAAGGTCGTCGTTTTATTATTTGATAAAAGATAAAAATCTAAATCTTGAGTTTACGGATGAGACAAAGGGTGATATTTACACCGATGCGGGCAAAATATACCTTATCCTTCTGAATCTTGTTTCAAATGCGTGTGAGTATACGTTTGAAAACGGAAATATCTGGGTTGCCGTAAGAAATGACGACAAAAACCTTTATATAGACGTAAAAGACGACGGAGAGGGGATAGAGGTAGAAAACAAGCTGCTTGTTTATAATAGATTTACGCAGTTTAGCAAGGGCGCTACTAGGGCAAAAACGGGTCTTGGTCTTGGACTTAGTGTTGTCAAAGGGGTTGTCGAGGCTCTTGGCGGAGAGGTGGACTACGAGAGTAAAAAGGGTAAAACCGAGTTTAGTATAACAATCCCGCTTCCTAGTGAAGACTTGGTGCGCAGCGGTAGCGGCGGCTCAAATGATATATTGTTTGAAGATTTTGACGACGCAGTAGAAATGTAAGACGCCGTATGTATGAAAAGATTTTTATCCACGTCGGACAGATACATATAGGCTTTACCCCCACCGAGATTTCAACGGTGCTTGGTTCATGCGTAGCCGTATGTTTGTTTGATAAATACAAGATGATAGGTGGAATGAATCACTACCTTTTGCCTCTTTGGAACGGGAATGGACTCCAAAGCCCAAAATTTGGGAATGTCTCCGTGCCTAGAATGATACAATCCATGATGGACATAGGATGCAACCCGTCAAATATGGAGGCCAAAATATTTGGCGGAGCTAGTATCAATATCTCTTCGTCGGAAGATATGATGATTGGCAAAAGAAACGTTTTGACCGCTAAAGAGATACTAGATGAGTATAAAATACCGGTAGTTGCCGAAGATACAGGCGGGGCTATGGGGCGTCGCATTATGATGAGAAGCGATACCGGTAAAGTGTTTATGAAATATACTGGATAGACTGGAGGATAAGGGTTTTTGAGTATCCGCGTTTTAATAGTTGATGATAGCGCTACCGCAAGAGCCGTTGTTAGAGAAGTTTTGGAGTCCGATAGCGATATAGAGGTCGTGGGTGTGGCGCAGGATGCGTACGTAGCTAGAGATAAGATAGTTGAACTTCGGCCGGACGTAGTGTGTTTGGATGTCGAAATGCCGAGGATGGACGGTATAACATTCCTAAAAAAACTGATGGTCTATATGCCAACACCCGTTGTTATGATATCCTCTCTTACGCAAAAAGGGGCAAGGACGACGCTTGAGGCTTTGGAGGCCGGAGCAGTCGACTTTGTCCCTAAGCCACACTCAAATATATATGACGGCATAGATGAGATACGAGAAGAGATAATTTCAAAAGTCAAAGCGGCCGCAAAAGCCAAGGTAATACACAAAAAAGCCTCGTCAATTATCCAAAAAGTGAGCTACACGGCGCTCTCCGAGACAACCGACAAGGTCATAGCGATAGGCGCTTCTACCGGCGGTACTGAGGCTATCAAAGATATATTGGTTAAATTGCCGCCCAATATTCCGGGAATTGTTATTGTTCAGCATATGCCGCCGAATTTTACTAAATCGTTTGCGGATAGACTCAATGAGATATGCTCCATAGAGGTCAAAGAAGCAAAAAACGGCGACTTTCTCGGTGTCGGCAAGGCTCTTATCGCACCTGGCGATTATCATATGGTTTTGCGCCGTTCCGGCGCCAGATATTTTGTAGAGATAGGTACCGGCGAAAAAGTATCAGGGCATAGGCCAAGCGTAGATGTACTGTTTAACTCAGTCGCAAAAACCGCCGGTGCAAACGCTATAGGGGTAATACTTACGGGTATGGGCGCCGATGGAGCCAAAGGTCTTTTGGCGATGAGAAACGCCGGAGCCAGAACGATAGGTCAGGATGAAAATAGCTGCGTTGTGTACGGTATGCCCAAGGTTGCATATGAAATTGGTGGCGTGCAAAAGCAATACGACTTAGATAAAATAGCGGAAGCTATAGTGAGAAATGCGGAAGAGATGAAGTGAAAAAACCAAAAGCGGTATTTTTAGATTGTGCGACCCTTGGCGGTACTTCGCTTGAGAAAATCAAGAAATATGCTGATTTGGAAGTTTATGAGCTAACATCAAGAGGACAGATACTCGCCAGAGCCTCAGATGCACAAATCGTAATCACCAATAAAGTTGTTTTGGATGAAGAGATTTTGATTGCTTTGCCAAAACTCAAGCTTATTTGCGTAGCCGCTACCGGCGTTAACAATATAGATTTGGGTGTGTGCAAAAAGCTTGGGATTGCCGTGGCAAACGTCAAGGGCTATTCTACGCAAAGCGTTGCCCAAATAGTCTTTAGCTCTCTTTTTTATATGCTCTCAAAGGTTCACAAATTTGACGATTACGTCAAAAGCGGACATTACGCCAAAAGCCCAATTTTTACGTGCATGGAGCCACAATTTTGCGAAATTCACGGCAAAACTATAGGCATTATAGGTTTTGGCGAGATAGGCAGAAATGTTGCAAAAATAGCAAGAAGCTTTGGTATGAAGGTTTTGTATTTTTCTACTAGCGGTCAAAATAGCCAAAAAGGGTATAAAAGGGTTGCGCTTGACGAGCTTTTGAATAAAAGCGACATTGTGTCCATTCATTGTTCTTTGAATGAAAAAACAAAAAATTTGATAGGGCAAAAAGAGCTTTTTGGATTAA
>JAEMQC010000074.1 GCA_022758985.1 Campylobacteraceae bacterium | reverse complement strand
CAAATTTTTCATAAAAGGAAATAAAGATATGGCGATGACCGTATATTACGACAAAGACTGTGATATAAACATCATAAGAGGCAAAAAAGTAGCGATGATAGGCTTTGGAAGCCAAGGTCACGCACATGCTGAAAATCTAAGAGATAGCGGCGTAGACGTATGCGTCGGTCTAAAAAAAGGCGGGGCCAGCTGGGCAAAAGCTGAAGCAAAGGGCTTTGAGGTACTAACAGTCGGTGAAGCCACTGCAAAATCAGACGTAATCATGATACTTCTTCCAGATGAGACACAAGCACAAGTTTACGCAAACGAAATAGCTCCAAACCTAAAAAGCGGCGCTACTATAGCGTTTGGTCACGGCTTTAATATTCTTTACGGAAGAATAAAACCGGCATCTGACATCAACGTAATGATGGTAGCTCCAAAAGCCCCTGGTCATACGGTTAGAAGCGAATTTGTAAGAGGCGGCGGCATTCCCGACCTTATCGCTGTTGCCCAAGACCCAAGCGGCTCTACAAAAGCTCTTGCGCTCTCTTACGCATCTGCGATAGGCGGTGGTAGAACTGGTATTATTGAGACAACATTCAAAGATGAGACTGAGACTGACCTATTTGGTGAACAAGCAGTACTTTGCGGCGGCGTAAGTGCGCTTGTAAAAGCAGGCTTTGAGACGCTTGTAGAGGCCGGATACCCTGAGGAGATGGCCTATTTTGAGTGCCTACATGAGCTAAAACTTATTGTTGATCTGATGTTCCAAGGCGGTATAGCTGATATGAGATACTCAATCTCCAATACGGCGGAGTACGGCGACATGGTAAGCGGTCCAAGAGTAATCAACGAGACTTCAAAAGCGGCTATGAAAGAAATCCTAAAAGAGATCCAAAACGGTAAATTTGCAAAAGACTTCATCCTTGAGGGAATGACCGGCTATCCGAGAATGACTGCCGAGAGAGCATACCTATATAATCATCCGCTTGAAGTAACTGGTAGACGTCTTAGAGCTATGATGCCGTGGATTAATGCAAACAAAATAGTAGACCAAGCTAAAAACTAATTTAAGGGTTTCAAATATGGGTATCATCATTACGGTTACGAGCGGAAAAGGAGGTGTCGGTAAATCGACAACTACCGCAAACGTTGCTACCGGACTTGCGAAAGAGGGCAAAAAAGTAGTTGCCGTCGACTTTGACATAGGACTACGAAACCTAGACATGATACTAGGGCTTGAAAACCGTATAGTTTATGATGTGGTCAATGTGATGGAGGGCGATTGCAACCTATCGCAAGCACTTATCGCCGACAAAAAAACGCCGGGGCTATACTTTCTGCCTGCAAGCCAGACAAAAGACAAAAACATCCTTGAAAAAGAGAAGGTAAGAAAACTTTTTGAAGACCTAAAAGCACAATTTGACTTCGTAATCATCGACTCGCCAGCGGGAATTGAGAGCGGTTTTGAGCATGCGATATTTCTAGCTGACAAAGCCCTTGTGATCTCTACCCCGGATGTATCAGCGGTCAGAGATGCCGACAGGGTAATAGGCATTATGGATGCCAAATCAGAGAAGGCAATAAACGGCGAAGAGATAGAAAAATATCTCATAGTAAACCGCGTAAAACCTGGAATGGTAGAGAGAGGCGATATGCTCTCAATCGAAGATGTGCTCCAAATCCTAGCTATCCCTCTAATAGGCGTAGTGCCTGATGATGAGAAAGTAATATCTAGTACAAACACGGGTGAGCCTGTAGTGCATGATGCGACTTCAAAATCAGGTGAAGCATACAGAAGAATAGCAAAAAGGGTACTAGGCGAAGAGGTGGATTTTCTTGACCTGAGCGAAAAAGGGGGCTTCTTCGCCAAAATCAAAGGGCTATTCAAATGAGCCTAATCGATATATTTTTTGGCAAAAGGCAGGCGAGCGCCGGTGTTGCAAAAGATAGGCTAACTATCATGCTTGCCACCGAGAGAGGCTCAAATGCGTTGCCGCACATGGATGAGATGAAAAAAGAGATTTTGGAAGTAATCAAAAAATACACCAAAGTCAGAGATGTAAAAATCAAATCCGAAAACAACCAAAATATCGAAACGCTAGAGCTAGAAATAGTACTAGACAGATAATGCGCATCGGGGGCACATAAGCCCCTAACTACAACAACGGAAAACCGCTTGGAAAAAATATCCGACAAGCTACTCCAAACGCTTTTTGACAAACTCCAAGAAAAAGAAAGACCCAAGCAGCTATATTTCAAAGGAAACCACTCTCTTCTTCAAAAAAGAAAAATCGCAATAGTTGGCTCCAGAAAGGCATCCAGATACTCTAAGACGCAGACGCAGATTATCGCCAAGAGGTTTGTGGATGCCGGATTTGTTGTGGTTAGCGGAGGGGCGGAGGGGATAGACTCCTCGGCGCACGAGGGAGCCTATCCGTCCACCGTCGCCGTGATGCCGTGTGGACTAGATATAGTATATCCTGAGGCAAACAGGGCATTAATCCAAAAGATATATGACAACTCGCTTGCAGTCAGTGAATATGAAGCTGCAGAGATGCCGAGAAATTATACGTTCGTACATAGAAACAGGCTGGTTGTGGGCATGAGTGAAGCGGTCATTATCGCCGAGGCAGACGAAAAGAGCGGCTCTATGCGCTCTGCGGAATATGCGATAAAATACTCTATTCCGCTTTATGTCCTATCGCAGCGTATAGACGAGAGTAGAGGCACAAATAATCTAGTCAGAGACGGGGCAGCAAAACCGATAGTTGATATAAATGCTTTTATGGAATCGTTTGGCGTTTTGCCTTTGCAAAGCAGTCAAAGCGCTATCGTGGCATTTTCGCAGTTTTATGAAAAATACGGGGAAAAGACCTATGAGATGGAGCTTGAAGGTAAGATAGAGATAAAAAACGGCACAGTAAAAATTCTTCAACTTGATATATAAAGACTAAACTTTTTTGATATAATTACGCTAAAAAATTATATAAGGATTTTGAAGTGGCAAAGAAGAGTTTATACGAGACGCTGGAGGTTAGCTCAAATGCCTCGGCGGATGAAATAAAAAAAGCATATAGAAAACTAGCAAGAAAATATCATCCCGATATCAATAAAACACCGGAGGCGGAAGAGAAGTTTAAAGAGATAAACGCCGCATACGAGATACTATCCGACGAAGAGAAGCGTAAAAAATACGACATGTACGGCGACGATATGTTCGGCGGACAAAGCTTCCACGACTTCAGAAGTTCACAAGGGGCAGGCGTAGATTTTGAGGATATATTGCGAAACATCTTTGGCGGCGGCGGTTTTGGCGGCGCAAGAGGTAGCGGTTTTGGTGGTTTTGGCAGCTTTGGCAGCTTTGGCGGAATGGATCTCGACATAAATGCAACGGTTACGATACCTTTCGATATAGCCGTAATGGGCGGAAGTCAGCATATAACTTTAAATAACGAAGGTTTCGACATTAAGGTGCCAGCCGGAATAAACGACGGCGAGACGCTAAGGATAAAAGGTAAAGGCAGAAGCTATCAAGGTGAACGGGGAGATCTTTTGCTAAAGGTAGTTATAGCAAAAAGTTCGGAATATGAAAGGGATGGCGACGACCTTACGAAAACTTTCGAAGTGCCTCTAAAGACGGCGATATTTGGTGGTAAAGTGACTATAAATACGCTTCACGGCGCAATAAACCTAAAGGTGCCCGCCGGTACTAAATGCGGTCAAAAATTTAGGGTAAAAGAAAAAGGCGTGACAAATAGAAAGACGAAGGTCAAGGGCGACTTGTATCTAAAGGCAAGCGTAATAATACCGTCTGCCGATTCGCTTGACCCACAGCTTGCTAAAATGATGGAAGATAAACTGCCGTAAAGGAGGAGATTATGCACGATTTTGAAGATCCGGTATATCAGATTAGCGTAGTAGCCGAGCTGCTTGGTATCCATCCTCAGACGCTAAGGCATTATGAGAGGGAGGGGCTAGTGGTTCCATCTCGTACGAGCGGCAAGATAAGGGTGTATTCCAAGAAGGATATAGACGACCTGAAGCTCATCCTTAGACTAACAAGAGAGCTTGGCGTAAATCTTGCCGGAGTGGATGTGATAATGCAGCTAAAGCATCAGGTAAGAGAACTTCAAAAAGAGTTGACTGAATTAAGAAGAAATATTAGCAGTCTAGAGGCTGAAAGTATAGTCCCCAAAAATAGACAAGTTATTGTTAAAAAAAGCAGTTACAAGATTGTTTTGTTCGAAGAAAAAGAGTAGTTATCCGCTAGCTCTTTTTTAAACCATAAAAACTTATATAATTGCCGCAAACCCCGCCACTTCATTGATTAATATCAATGACAATAATACGA
>JAEMQC010000092.1 GCA_022758985.1 Campylobacteraceae bacterium | reverse complement strand
CGAGGTGCTCTTTCAAAGAGCGGAGAGATGAAGGGAATAGTTTTCGAGAGAAATATAGCGGAGGGCTGTATCGTCGAAGTAAACAAGACAAAGCTATATAGGCTTATAGACAACAATCTATCAAATGCCGTCAAATATAGCAACGAAAACTCGAAGATAGAGATAAGGCTCCAAAAAGTTTCGGAGGACGAGGCGCTGCTCTCTTTCAAGGATTACGGCATAGGCATAGAGAGGCCTGAAAAGATATTTGAGAGATATTATAGGGAGGAGCTTGCCAAAGGCGGCTTCGGGCTTGGACTCAATATCGTAAAAAACATCTGTGACGATGAGGGGATTAAGATAGATGTAGTCTCCAAAATAGATGAAGGCAGCGAATTTAGGTATCTGTTTAGGATTGCAAAAGTAGCATCGAATAACGTCAAATCAGGAATATAAATGGATAAAAAAGAGCCTTCTTTGCTTCAGGTGTTGGGACTAGGCACCGCAATACTACTCGTAGCCGGAAACATGATAGGCTCCGGTGTTTTTAAGAAGATAGCGCCTATGTCGGCGGAGCTTATGGATGGGACGCTTATATTGCTGGCATGGATTACCGCAGGCGTGATTACGATGCTAGGAGCCTTCAGTTTCGCGTCGCTCGCAACTACCACAAAAGAGGCCGGGGGTCAGTTTCAGTATCTTAAAAACGTCTTCGGGGATTTTTTCGGCTTTATGTACGGCTGGAGTTTTTTTACGGTCATCTCTACGGCCTCCATAGCGTCGATGGCGTATGTGTTTGCCCAGTCGCTGACGGCGCTTTTTTCGCTGCCGCCAATACTTGGAGCTTATGCCGATATAAACATCGCCGGCGTCATATTCCCGTTCAAAAACGCAACGGTCAAAATCGTAGCCATATCCGCACTTTTATTTTTGACGCTTTTTAATATCATGGGCGTAAAGGGCGGCGGTTGGCTTAGTAATATAGTTACAGGCGCAAAAATAGTGGGCATTTTGCTTTTGGTAGCGCTCGGACTCTCGTATAGCGCTGGGCAAGAGGTCGCAGTGTCTCGGGAAATGGCCGCTTTCTCGATGGAGGAGAGCGGGAACTTTATCAAAATAAGCGCATTTTTTGCCGCAATGCTCGGTGCGTTTTGGGCGTATGACGGCTGGGTGAATATCACGAATATGGCGAGTGAGTTCAAAAATCCGACAAGGAACATACCTATCGCAATTATTGCAGGAACGGCTCTTACGATGCTTTTATACTCGGTTGTAAATTATGCTTATTTGCAAGTATTGACTCCTGCGGAGTTTGCGGCATTGTCAAAAGAGGAGGGCAAAATAGCCGCCGTAGAGGTCGCAACAATAGCGCTGGGCGGTATCGGGACCGTAACGATATCGGCGCTTATTATGGTGTCTACGTTTGGCTCCACGCAGGCTAGCACGATGTCCGCAGCAAGAGTTTATTATCAGATGTCCAAAGAGGGATATTTCTTTAGACCGTTCTCAAAAGTTCATGCAAAATATAGAACGCCGCACGTATCTCTAACGGGGCAGATGGTATGGGCGTCTCTTTTGATCGTTAGCGGTACTTTTGATCAGCTAACGGATATGCTGATTTTTGCCGCTTTCATATTTTACGGACTAGGGGCGCTTGCGGTAATTAGGCTAAAGATGAGGGGTGAGCTAAGCCTTACTTTCGGCTATCCGTACGTGCCTTTGATATTCATAGGGTTTTGCTTGGTGATAGTGGTAAATGCGGTATATACGAGACCGTTCGAGTCGATGGCGGGAGTTTGCCTGATGGCTCTGGGTGCGCCTATTTATCTATATTTCAAAAAAATAAACGGCGCAAACAAAGCAGAGTAGTGGCTACTCTGTTTGTGCGGCCAAAAGGCTATTTTTCTTGCCGTAGTAGAAATATATAGCTACGCCTATCGCAGACCATACGAAAAACCTTATCCACGTATCTACGCCAAGGCCTGAGAGCATAAAAAATATTAGCGCTACGTTTAGCGGCAGTAAGATTTTCATAGCTGGCATCTTAAACGCTCTTTCTACCGTTCTCTTGCGTGCTATAACCAGCGATACCGCCACCATTAGATAGGCAAACAGGGTGCCTATGTTGATAAGCTCGGCTAGCGTTTTTAGCGGAACAAGCGCAGCTATAAGACTAAGAACAAATCCCGAAGCTATCGTGGCTTTAAGCGGGGTACCGAATTTTGCATGCACTTCGCCAAAAGGTTTGAACAGCAATCCATCTCTAGAGAGAGCGTAGCAAACCCTGGTAAACGCCATCCCGTGGGCTATTATAACCGTCGTTATCGTAACTACGGCGCCGAGAGCTATTATGCTAGCGACTGTCGGTTCACCGACTTCGTACATTGCAAACGCCAAAGAATCCGGTACATTTAGTTTGTGAAACGGCACTATGGCGGTTAGCATAAAACCGACTATTATGTACAAAATAGTAGATATCCCCATTGCTATTATTAAGCCTTTGGGTAGCGTTTTTTGAGGGTTTTTGACCTCTTCGGCCATCGTCGCTACCGCATCGAAGCCGAGATAAGCGAATACTAGAAGCGCTGCGCCTTTCCAGATACCCTGGACGCCAAACGGCATAAAATTTTGCAGATTTGAGAGGTCAAAGTATGGTATGGCAAACAGCACAAAGAGCCCCAAAACCAACAGTTTTAATACGACTATTACGGAGTTGACTTTTGCGCTTGCGCTTACTCCTCTAGCGATAAGTACGAACGCTCCGGCCGTAATCAAAAACGCGAACAGGTCGAAATACGTTCCGGCCGCCGGATTGTAAGCTCCTGAAATGGCTTGCAAAAACGATACGCCAAAATTCTCCTCTACAAATCTTCTAAAATATCCCGACCAACCGGATGCTATCGCAGGAACTATTAACCCGTACTCCAAAAGCAGGTTCCATCCAACGAGCCATGCGAGCAGCTCACCGGCCGTGGCGTAGGTATATGCGTAGGCTCCGCCCGCTACCGGATAAGCGGTCGAGAGTTCTGCGTACATAAGCGCAGAGACGCCTATGGCTACTGCGCCGAGCAAAAACGAAATAACGATAGCGGGCCCGGCCATCGTAGCGGCAACTTGTCCGGTTATGACGAAAATCCCTGCGCCTATTACGGAGCCTATGCCTAGCATACTGAGCTCGAATACTCCGAGTCTTCTAGTCATCACTCCTTGACGATTGTGTATCTTTTTTCTGAAAAGCTCCCTCACTGATAAAACCCTTTACTTTTTTGTATTTTTGTATTATCGTTGTAATAATACTGAAAAATTGTTTTGCACTGATGCGTTAAAAATATGCAAATCTTTACGCATTTTTTACGCACGGATGTTTATAATTTTTTTCAATACAAGACAGCTAGCTTTGTATAACTTTTTTTAAGGAGTAGTGATGAGTAAAAGCACGAAAATTAGAGCTTTGGCACTAGGTTGCATTAGCGCCTCGGCTCTGTTTTTGGCTGGGTGTGCCGCGTCTATCGACCCAGCTGCGACCGCGTCTAATCCGATAGAGACGCCGGACGGCCTAAAAACGCTAAATAGCGACCTTTTGGGTGAAGCAAAGACGTATACGATGCCTGCAAACTGCGTAAAAACGGATAAAGCTTCAATAGAGAGAGGAAAACTCTTTTTTAACGAACTAAATAACGAATCCAACGTATCGTCAAAATACGGCATGGAGTATCCGAAGACTAAAAACTTCGGCAACTGCGTAGCCTGCCACAGAATAGAAAAAGCTAACGGCTACGGCAATATAGGCCCGGATCTTTCCAAATATCATGAGATATACGTAAAGACAGGCGCTAGAAATGCGCAGTGGGTATTTCAAAAAATAGCCGATCCGAGAATAGACAACAAAGATACGGTCATGACGGTAAATCTAACAACAAAGCTAATGAACGAAAGCGAAATATGCGACCTTGTCTCATATATATTTGCGGACAAAAAATAAACTAAAAAGGATTTTTTATGCAAAGAAGAGAGTTTATAAAAAATATGAGCATTATGGCTTCGCTGGCACTAGTGGCTACAAGCCCGCTTAAAGTGCTTGCGGCGGAACTAAGCGCCGAAGAGCAAATATCCAAGATAGTAGGCTCCAAAGGCGCTAAAACGGGCGTTGCGACGCTTGTAGCTCCTGCGATTGCCGAAAACGGCCAAGTGGTGCCTTTAAAAGTAGAAGTTAACCATCCTATGGAAGAGGGCAACTACGTAAAAGCTATACACCTGTACGCTGCGGGCAACCCTACGCCTAGAATAATCACGGTAAATCTGACTCCGGTAAACGGAAAAGCGTATTTTTCTACAAGAACGAAGCTTGCTAAAAGCCAAGACGTA
>JAEMQC010000087.1 GCA_022758985.1 Campylobacteraceae bacterium | reverse complement strand
CGGTCATGGACGGCATAGAGGCAACGGAAGAGATTAGAAAAATAGATAAAAACGTAATGATAATAGCATTGTCCACACTCTCCGACGACAAACACAGAATACAGATGCTAAAAGCCGGAGCTGAAGACTACATCACGAAGCCAATCAACGAAGAGCTATTCAAAGCCAGGATGAACAACTACATCTCTATCGTTGAATTCAGACGTACCAAAGCCAGAATGAACGGGGCGGTCAACCTATTCTCAAAAGAGGTTTATCATAAAAAAACGGCTTTCATCATAAAAGACGAGGCCGATCTTGCCGAGTTTTGGGATAGCCAGATGCCGTTAAGCGAAAACGACAATCTCTGCGACACCGTAAGGGCTATATACAACACCGGACTACATTTATTAAGAACAAATAGAGAATTTCAGATTATTGCCGAAGAAAACGACGATACTTCATTCTTTTCGTTAGTCGGGCTAAGAAATTTTGCGGCACAAGACGTAAGAGATACATTTGCCAAAGAAAATCCGCTTGCTTCACTAGTCATAAAAAGCGATGAGATATCAATCAGCCTACCAAAACAGCTAACATTATCCCAAATAGTTGAAAAAGAGAAAATATCGCTAGATGAGAGCGACAAGCAAATCCTAAGAATGACCCATACTGAAAAAATCTCGGCTAAAGCGTTTGCGGCAGAACTAGAGCCCGATATAATGGATAAACTGGAAAGACTAGAAGCAAACGAAGAAACGTTGGACGCTCTGGTTTATGAATTTGAGACAAAAACAGAGATGGATATTCTGGCAAAAATAGCCGAGGAAATCGGAGTGTATGCTACGGAAATAGATGCCCTGTATGAATTTAAAAACCTTAGCTATGCGCTACTTAGCCTGGCAACATTCTTAAAAAATATAGACAACAACGCAGAAGATAGAAAAAAACAAAAGCTTGCGATAATCATTAGAAGTATTGTTGACGATTTGACCAACTGGCGAAAAACCGTATTTGTGACACAAAGCACGGAGGATATACACTATCTTGACAGCTCGCTACTTAGCTCATGCCTTCAAGTTGAGCTAATCTTTAAAGATGCGGCTCTTGAAGAAAGCGATGACGACTTGGAGCTCTTTTAGCTCCGAAGAAACTCCTCAAAGTAGGCTATTTGCGCCCTAACGGACTCCTCCGACGTGCCCCCATAGCTACGTCTAGCATTCATCGAGTTGATATGCTTCAAAACTTCCAATGCGCCTTCATCTATCCTATTGTCTATGCCTTTTAACTCTTCTAGGCTTAGCTTTGATAGGTCAACGCCTTTTTTCTCGGCAAGCGCAACCGCGCGTCCTGATATATGGTGCGTCTCGCGAAACGGCACCCCTTTTTTTACCAGATAATCGGCAAGATCGGTAGCGGTAAGGTGACCTATTTCGCAAGCGCGAAGCATATTTTCCTTCTCTATTTTCATACTCTTTAGCATCTCTGTTAGTATTACAAGCGATGCACTAGCCGTCTCCACAGAGTCAAACACCCCTTCTTTGTCCTCTTGCATATCCTTATTGTACGCAAGCGGCAATCCCTTCATGACGGTCAGTAATCCCATGAGATTTCCATACACCCTGCCCGTTTTGCCACGAAGCAACTCCGCCACGTCAGGATTTTTCTTTTGCGGCATTATAGAGCTTCCGGTAGAGAATTTGTCGCTCATCGTTATCCACTTAAACTCATAACTACTCCAAAGTATTAGCTCCTCGGAGAGTCTTGAGATATGAGTAAAAAGAACAGATATGTTAAACAGCATTTCAAGCGCAAAATCTCTATCGGACGTACTATCCATGGCGTTTATCGTCGGAGCAAAAAAGCCAAGCTCCCTTGCAGTCATATCTCTATCTATAGGATGTGGGGTTCCGGCAAGCGCAGCCGAACCAAGTGGAGAGTAGTTGTTTCTCTCAAAACTGCTCTCCAATCTCTCATAATCCCTTTTGAACATGGCAGCATAGGCTAGCATATGAAAGGCAAAGCTAATAGGCTGGGCATGCTGCAAATGTGTCATTCCCGGTACTAACGTGGAAGTATTTTCTTTGGCTATCGAGACAATAGCAGAAATTAGGTTTTTTATAAGAGCTCTTAGATTTTGGTTTTGGTTTTGGCAATAAAGACGAAAATCCGTAGCAACCTGATCGTTCCTGCTTCTGGCAGTATGCAGTTTTTTGCCGGCCTCGCCGATAATCTCCGTGAGTCTACCCTCAACCGCCATATGTATATCTTCTTGAGATATATCAAATTTAAATTCGCCGCTCTCTATCTCACCCAAAACCTGATGAAGCCCTTTTTTTATCGCTTCATACTCTTCATCTGTAATTATCCCGACACTTGAGAGCATCTTGGCATGCGCTATAGAGCCTTTGATATCTTCTTTGAAAAGCTTATTGTCAAAAAAAATCGAAGCATTAAACTCTTCTAGTAGCTCACTGCTGCTCTCTTCAAATCTTCCGTCCCACATTTTTTGTTTCATAAAAAACCTTTTGCGTTTGTTGCTTGCGCCATTATATCAAGCAAGCGGTAAAACGGCGCTCTTTAAAAGCTTTTTGGTTAGTATTTATAAAATTTGTACAAGGAGAATATATGCTCAAAAAAGCTTTGTTTATAAGCCTAGCCGCTTCGGCGCTTATGGCAGGACAATACGCCACACTCAAAGACGGCAAAACCATAATTTTGCACGATAACGGCACATGGGAAGAGGTAACCGTGGTAAAATCAAGCAACGACCAAGTTGCCGTAATGGCAGCAAAAGATCTTGCCGGCGCCCCTAAGGCTGTATCTATAGAAGAACCCCTTGCAAGAATGCTTGTAGGTGAATGGAAAAGCAGAGATGGTGAACTGTATTATAACTTCAGAAATGACGGTACGGTCACATACACGATAGAGGGCTCAACAAAAACAGAAGGCTATACTATTCAATTTATAGATAGCAAAGATAATACAATATCAGTAAGCATAGGCGACTCTAGCAGATACGGCAAAGTAGTATTTGGCGGACTTCTTAGAAAGTTTAAAATATCAAAAGACGGAAAAAGCGCAGTTGACTACAGCGATGAAGTGTCAAAACTAATTACGGTAGATCTTAAAAAAATAGGTGGCCCGTCAAACACGGCAGCGCCTAGCTCGAAATCTACAAAATCTTCATCAGAAAGCAAACCGGAAACATTACCTAAAAACGGTTTTGTAAAGTAGGCTCCAACTCTTCGCCATAAGCCCTTCGGGGCTACACTATTTTCCCATATGGGCAGTAAAATCATAAACAGAATAAAAAAGCCCGCCAAAAACAACTACTGCGGCTAAGACAACCACCCATTCCATTACAACTCTCCTAATTCTTTTATTTTTTTATACGCTTTTTTGTTCACATAGACTATGCCGATGGTGCAGATAAAAATAACAACAAGCGCAACTATCAACACAAATAATTTCGCATTTTCATAGTTTTGTGCAAGCCAACCAAGAAGCGAAATATCCACGGCCGTCAAAATTCCGAAAATGACTTTCAGCCAGCCAATATCTTCTTTTATTTCATCTATTTTACTCATATCGGTATTATAGCTGGAATTTGAAAAATTTGCCAAACAAAAATTTGAGCATAAAAAAAGGCCGAAGGCAAAATGCCTCCGACCAAATATTCACAAATATTAATTTATGAATTAGAAATTGATGCTAGCGACTGATCTTATATCTAGTCTGTCTCTAGTCTCCCCAGTAGCAGTTTTTGTAAAGTCATTTTGATTGATATAGTAAACAACTAGATTTACTTCATCAATTTTTGTTCCAACACTTAAATCTACTTCACTTGGCTTAAATTCTTGATTTACAGCAGCCGTTCCTGCTTGATCAGCAAAACTGAACCAATCTTTTACTCCATCATTTTTACCAACTTTATAGCTTCCATAGCTTGCACCCAAATCAAAACCTGCAACTTTTGTTGATGCAGATAGTTTCCAAGCTGTTGTATCTGGTTTTGCAGCAATTTCACCATCAGATAAAATTGAAGCTGTATAAAGCTTAGTTTTTTTGAATCCAGTCGCTGTATTTGCTACAGGCAAGAAACCTTTACTAACACTTGAATAAGAAGCGGCAAGATTTACACCATATAGAGCACCAGAAACTTGCGCAGCCCATGCTGAAGTTGTTTTATTGCTTATAGTATTGCTATTAGCATCTAGTATTTTTTGAGTTACACCAGATGGATCCAAGCTAGCATATAGGGCTTCAACTTTACTATAGATGGAACATTATATGACGCATCTATCCAATATGCATTAGCAGTGTCAAGCACATTGTAGTAAACAGGGTGTACTGTAAGATTTGGAATACCAGTAAACACTAAACCAGCGGCATAAG
>JAEMQC010000037.1 GCA_022758985.1 Campylobacteraceae bacterium | reverse complement strand
AAAATATAAAGAAAAGAAACTTCCGTAAAGCGGGGGCGTCATTTGAGCTATAGAGCCGCTATTTTATTTGTATTTACGCTGACATCCGTTGTTGGGGCGGAGCTTATAACTCCAATCCCTTTTTCTATGCCTTACGATACTGCAAAAGCGGCGCTTGGAGAAAAACTCTTTTTTGATACCTCTTTATCGGCGGATGGCAGTGTCTCTTGTAATTCATGCCACGATTTACGCACTTCTGGTACCGATAATGTTGAAAGCTCATTCGGAGTAGGGGGCAAAAAAGGACAAATCAACTCCCCTACGGTTTATAACTCTGTTTTTAATTTTGTGCAGTTTTGGAACGGAAGGGCAAAAGATTTAAGAGAGCAAGCCAAAGGTCCGATACTAAACCCTATCGAGATGGCAAACACAAAAGAGGGAGTGGTAGCCTCTCTTGCCAAAAACAAAGCGTATGTTGCGGAGTTTGGCAAGCTATATAAAGATGGAATCACCTTCAATAACATAGCCGACGCAATAGCCGAGTTTGAAAAGACCCTTATAACTCCCAATTCCAAATTTGACAACTATCTAAAAGGCGATAAAAACGCAATGAACCGGCAGGAAAAAGAGGGGTATGAACTTTTTCAAAACAAAGGGTGTATCAGCTGCCATAACGGGGTAAATCTAGGCGGTAATATGTTTCAAAAGATTGGGGTGATGGTTGAGTATAAAGATCCAAAGGCGATTAACGGCAGATTTGACGTCAGCAAAAAAGATAGCGATAAAAATATGTTCAAGGTGCCGACGCTAAGAAATGTGGAGCTAACTGCTCCTTATTTTCACAACGGTCTCGTCAAAGATCTAAAAGAGGCGGTCATATTGATGGGGTATCATCAGCTCGGAATTAGACTAAAAGAGGAAGAGGTTGATAAGATAGTCGCCTTTTTGAAAACGCTAACCGGTAAAAAACCAGCTAAATACTCAAAATGAAATACAAAGATTACAACGGATTTTTTATCGGCTTTTTGTTTGCCTTCTTGGCGCTCTTAGTAATCTCTTTTTTTAAGACGAAGTCTATAGAGGAGAAGAGCGAACAAAACTACAACTTTATAGAGAAGCTGTATAAGGTGGAGCTTATCTATAGGGATGTGCATAGCGTTGTCTCAAATGAGCTTAGATATATAAACTACGACCTTCTAAATAAAAAACTAGAAGAGTGCGATGAGGTAATACGAGAGCTTGAAAGCTCCGACAAGCTTGCGTCCCTATCAGACGATAAATACAAAATAACGGAAGGTATAAAAAAACTCAGAATCGATTTTGAGAAAAAAAGAGAGGAGATTGAGAGCTTTAAAGCTCTAAACGCCGTAGCCGTAAACTCTCTAAGATACCTGGAGTCGAGCGACTGGATATACAAAGACAAAGAGAGATTTGGGCTTTTGGTCAAAATCGTTACCCTAGGCATAGACAAAAACATAGATACTAACGAATTGTATACAAAAGTATCCGCTATTCCTTCGAAAAATGATGACGATGCAATATTGAAAATTCACGCCGTCAATATAATAAAGGCATCTTCCAAAATAAGAGAAATCTCTTCTTTGTTTAATCCTGAGAAAAAAAGCGCAACACAGAGCCTTAAAGAGACGATGATAGCTAAGTTTAAAACAGAAGAGGCTGCTGATAGATTTATCAAAGACGGACTCTATCTGATGACCTCTATATTTTTGTTTTTGCTTATCGTCACGTCGCTTTTGCTTTCCAAAAGTAAAAAAGAGCTGTACAAATTTCACTCTGCGATAGACAAAAGCGATAGTTTCGTAGCTATAACCGATAAATACGGCAAAATAACGTATTTAAACGATGTTTTTGCGCAAATACTCGGCGGACAAAAACGCATAGGAAGCCAAGTTTTGTCACTTTTTGAACACGACGAGACTGTGTTTAAACAGATGGCTGATTCGCTGGAAGCAAACGGTATTTATAAGGGCGAGCTGAGACTGCTAAACAGGGGTGAGCCTATTTTTATCAAGATTACGGTTTTGGGTATATATGACAAAGAGAGCCTTGGTTCCGTTTTGTATATGGGTATGGATATAACCAACGAGAAGAAGCTGGAAGAGAACCTTAGAGAGATTAATAAGCATCTAAACGAGATGGTCGAGCAAAAAGTCAAAGAGATAAAACAAAAAGACGCAATACTTCTTCAACATTCCAGGATAGCTGCGATGGCGGAGGCTATATCGAGCATAGCACACCATTGGAGACAGCCTCTAAATGCGCTGGGCATAATAATACAGGATTTAAAGATGGCCTCTGATTATGGAGAGCTAAACAGTGAGTATATAAACAGCTCCGTTTTGAAATCAAAAGAGATTATTACACAGATGTCTAAGACGATAGACGTATTTAGAGGATTTTTGAATATGAGCGGGGAGAGGGAGGTTTTTGACCTTTCGTTTGCGATACAAAAAGTAATACTGCTCAGTGACGCCACCTTCAAAAACAGCCACGTAAAGACCGATATCGAATATCCGAAAATGCCGCTTCTAATTGACGGATATGTTGGCGATGTGACGCAGTGTATGCTAAGTATTATTTTGAATGCAAAAGAGAATTTCGAGCAAAAAAATATCAAAAACCCGAAACTTACCATAAAAACAGATACCGACGGAGAGTCTGCCTATATCAATATTTGCGACAATGGCGGCGGTTGTGACGTTGATGTTTTGGATAAGATTTTTGAGCCGTACTTTACGACGAAAAAAGTACAAACCGGTGCGGGACTTGGGCTTTTTATGGCAAAAAATATAATAGAGAAAAATATGCGCGGCAGGATTGAGGCTTACAATAGCGAGGGTGGACTGTGTATAAAAATCAGCCTGCCGCTACATAAAGACTAGATTATTTAGAGAGTTCTGCCGAGTAGCCGTGTTTTTTTAGCTTTTCGTTAAGAGCTTTCATATCTATATCTTTTTCCGTTTTTACTACGGCTTTGCCCTCTTTGAGATATATTTTTGCGTCTTTGACGCCCTCAGTCGTCATTAGTGTCTCCTTGACGCTTTTGGCGCACATTTGGCATGTCATGCCGTTTACTTTCATGTTGACCTCTTTTTCTGTCGCAAAAAGCGAAAGAGATGCAAAAACGGCAGTTATGAGTAGTTTTTTCATATGGTTCTCCTTTAAATTGGTAAATCTAAAAATATTACTATCGCACCCCATATCGTGTAGGCGGCAAAGCCGAGTATTAGTAGCGCCGATATATTCGATGCGGCTTTTCTAAAGCCTGTTTTTTGCAAGATTGACGATGCGTATGCTAGGCTAAGCATCGGCGCTATCGTAGAGAGCCCGAATATAAACATTATAAGGGCGCCGCTTGCGGCCGAACCGCTTGCGGCGGCGGATGAGGCAAAGAAATAGACTAGTCCACACGGAAAGAAGCCGTTTAGTATTCCAAGACTCAAAAAAGAGGCTTTTGAGTCTGATTTTAGTAGCTTTTGGAATGCTGTTTTGAAAAAAGAGATTTTCGTGAAGTCGTATTCCAGGACTCTAGCTACCCAGACAAACCCGAATAGCCATAGCGCAACGAGTAGCATAACTACGCCGGCGAATAGATAGAGTGCGGCTCTAAAATCAGGGCTTAGAGAAAAAACGCTGCCTATTAGTCCGGCCAATGCGCCTATAATCGTATAGCTGATGGTTCTGCCACCGTTGTAGAGCAGATGGGAGAGAAGTTTGTCTTTGCGCCCGAAGTGGGAGCCGACCTTTGTAGAGCTATAAGCTAGCACAAAGCCCCCGCACATACCGACGCAATGTCCTAGACTCCCGAAAAATGCGGCGGCGGCGATGGCAAGTAAGCTAGCGTTTTCCAAGCGAAATCCTCTAAGAAAAAATTCTTAGAATTTATACCCTAGATTCGCATAAACAAATCTTCCCGGCTCGTTTAGATGAATGTTTGGCTGGTTGGATATAAATAGCATATTCGAGTTTGAGCCGTGTATATAATAGTTTTTATTAAATAGGTTGTCTACTCCCGCCCATGCAGACCAACCTTTGGCAAACTCATACCCGGCTTTTAGATTGACGACAGCCCATCCCGCCGTCGATTCTTCTGCAAGTGTGCCGTCGGAATCGGTAGCTTTTTGTCCTGCGGCCGCTATCCATTCAGCTTGCGAGCTAAATCTTCCCATTTCGTATTTTGCGGCAACTCTAGCTTTTAGAGGCGGTATGTTTCTAAGATCTTTATCGTTGAGCGTTACGTTTTGATATGCCGTTTTGGACTCTTTTTTGCCGAATGTCTGCGCTATCCCAGCTTCAAACGATAGCCCGCTTTCGTGCATATATGCTCCAGATACATCCCAGCCGTACATCGTTGCGTCTACATTATCATATGTGAAGGCGGATGCATC
>JAEMQC010000134.1 GCA_022758985.1 Campylobacteraceae bacterium | reverse complement strand
CATAGGCAGATTCGGCGCTATGGCAAGAGCCAAGTCCACAACCCTCATAGACGGTATTTTTGGGACAAATATCTCGCCCCCCTGCATCCTCTCAAAGCTTTTTAGCACAAACTCCACGCCCTCTTCAAGAGTTATCCAAAATCTCGTCATTCTGGCATCCGTTATCGGTATCTCTTTTGCGCCGCACTCAACAAGTTTTTTGAAAAAAGGAACGACGGAGCCCCTTGAGCCAACGACATTTCCATATCTAACGACGCTAAAAGTGGTTTTTTTGGAGCCTTTTATATTGTTTGCCGCAACAAAGAGCTTGTCGCTTGCAAGCTTCGTGGCTCCATATAGATTTATCGGATTTGCAGCTTTGTCCGTAGAGAGGGCTACTACTTTTTCAACGCCGTTAGCAAGGGCTGCATCTATGACGTTTTGAGCGCCGTTGATGTTTGTCTTGATGCACTCCATTGGATTGTACTCGGCTATTGGTACATGCTTTAGCGCTGCTGCATGCACGACAAAGTCTACACCATCCATTGCCTTATTTAGCCTGTCCGCATCACGCACATCTCCTATGAAATACCTCATGCAAGGAGCATTGTACTCGCTAGCCATCTCAAACTGCTTTAGCTCATCCCTGGAATAAACTATTACCTTTTTTGGCATATATCTAGAAAGTAGCGTTTTTACGAATTTTTTGCCAAAACTTCCGGTTCCGCCTGTTATTAGAATGGTCTTTCCGTCAAACATATATTACTTAACCACCTTTGGAAGAGTAATGCCGGTTTGTCCGTGATATTTGCCGCTTCTATCTTTATAACTAACTTCACACTCTTCATCGCCCTCAAAAAAAAGCACCTGCGCTATCCCTTCGTTGGCGTAGATTTTTGCGGGAAGCGGCGTGGTATTGCTAATCTCTATCGTTATATGGCCTTCAAACTCCGGCTCAAAAGGGGTTACATTCACTATTATCCCGCATCTTGCGTATGTGCTTTTGCCAAGACATATAGCAAGCACGTTTCTTGGAATTTTAAAGTACTCTATAGTGCGAGCAAGCGCAAAAGAGTTTGGCGGCACGATACACACATCCCCGACAAAATCAACAACATTAGCGCTATCAAAGTGTTTCGGATCTACAACCGTGGCATTTATATTGGTAAAGATTTTAAACTCGTTTGATACCCTTATATCATATCCGTAAGAGCTCAATCCGTAGCTTACTACACCTTGCGTAGCAAGACCCTCTACAAACGGCTCAATCATTCCTTCTTTTAATGCTTTTTCTCTTATCCAAGAATCCTGTTTTAAACCCATATAAGCCTCAAAATTTAGTTTTTTACCCATATTTATGCTATTATACGACAAATAACCCAAACTTGCGTAACCGACAGGAGAAAAAATGGAATTTGAAAACATAAAAGAGCTTATAAAGATTTTCGATAAAAGTTCTGTCACAAAAATCAAAATATCAAAAGAGGATTTTTCTATCGATCTAGAAAAAGCTACGGCGGAAGTCGTAGCGGTAGCGGCTCCAAAGGGTGTTCAGCAAATCCAAGCAGTTCAGAATACAGCAGTTGAGGTCGGAGCTCCAAGCGTAGCACAGCCAAAACAAGAACAAAAAGGCGAGATAATAACATCTCCGATGGTTGGAACATTCTATAAGGCGCCATCTCCAGATTCTGCCCCTTACGCAAAAGTTGGCGATATAATCAAAAAAGGGCAACCTCTAGCAATTATAGAGGCTATGAAAATTATGAATGAAATAGAAGCAGAATTTGACTGCAAAATTCTAGAAGTATGTGTTGATGACGGCCAACCAGTAGAATACGATATGCCGTTATTTAGAGTAGAAAAGGCTTAATACGTGGCGAAAAAAGAGTTAAAAAGAATATTAGTTGCAAACAGGGGCGAAATAGCGCTAAGAGCTATTAGAACCATAAAAGAGATGGGTAAAACAGCGATTGCCGTTTACTCGACAGCGGATAAAGATGCTTTGTATCTTAAATATGCGGACGTGGCAGTTTGTATAGGCGGCGAGAAATCAGCGCAAAGCTACCTAAATATCCCAGCAATCATAGCTGCGGCAGAAGTAACGGAAGCCGATGCAATCTTTCCTGGATATGGCTTTTTGTCGGAGAATGAGCACTTTGTCGAAGTGTGTGAAAAACATGGCATAGCCTTCATCGGACCGTCAACGGCAGTCATGAACCTAATGAGCGACAAATCAAAAGCAAAAGACGTTATGAAGGCGGCCGGAATTCCTGTTATTCCTGGAAGTGATGGCATCATAACAAATATGGAAGATGCCAAAAAAGTAGCGGCCCAGATAGGTTATCCGGTAATTATGAAAGCTTCAGCCGGCGGCGGCGGTAGAGGTATGAGGGTCGTCGAGGATGAGAGCTATCTAGAAAACGCATACCTTGCGGCGTCAAGCGAAGCGGAATCTGCATTTGGCGACGGCTCCATATATATGGAAAAATATATCAAAAAACCTAGACACATAGAGATGCAAATAATAGCCGACAAGCACGGCAATGTAATACATCTTGGCGAGAGAGACTGCTCACTTCAAAGAAGACACCAAAAACTCATAGAAGAGTCTCCAGCTATACTTCTTGACGAAGAGACAAGAAAAAAACTGCACGAGACCGCAGTAAAAGCTGCAAAATATATCAAATATGAAAACGCCGGAACATTTGAGTTCTTGGCCGATGAGCAAAAAAACTTCTACTTTATGGAAATGAATACTAGGCTTCAAGTCGAGCATCCTGTAAGTGAAATGGTTTCAGGCGTTGACATCATAGAGCTTATGATAAAAGTAGCCGAAGGCGAAGAGCTTCCATCGCAAGATAGTATTACCCTCAAAGGCCACTCAATAGAGTGCAGGATAACAGCGGAAGACCCTGTAAAATTCCTTCCAAACCCGGGCAAAATCAAACAATGGATAGCTCCGGGCGGAAGAAACGTAAGAGTTGATAGCCACTGTTATGCCGGCTATATTGTACCGCCTCACTATGACTCACTGATTGGCAAGCTAATAGTATGGGGCGAGGATAGAAATAGGGCAATTGCAAAAATGTCTGAGGCGCTCAGAGAGTTTGAGGTTAGCGGCATCAAGACAACCATAGACTTCCACAAAAAAATGATGGCAAATCCTGACTTCATATCAAACAACTACGATACTAAATATCTAGAAAACTACAAAGGCTAACCGTACAGGTTAGCTCCCCTCCTTTTGGAACGGATTTTGTTTTACTTAATCAAAATAATCTAAAGGGCGCAATTATGAAAATAGGCGAATCAAGAGTTCAGGATATATCTCTACAGCAACTTCAAAACGATAAGTCTATAAAAAAACAAAAAACCGACAATACCTCCTCTGCCGCTTTGCCGACAGAAACAGAGAGCGGACTTAGTTCGAAAAATGCTTCTTTTGTGGGCGAAATAAAAGCGCTAAACGAAACAATGCTAGGCATAGGACTTGCGGAAAGCTCTATACGACAAGTAAACGGCGACAAAATGGAAGAGGCAGTAAAAAGCCTTAGAGATATAACAACTACGCTCAAAGATATTCTTGCAAGAAATTTTGCAAAAACAAATGAGAATAGCGAGCAATATGGAGTAGAAGCCGTAAAGGCAAAACTATACGGTACAAATCCTTCAAATCTTCACGATTTTGACTATCTATCCACAAAAGCTGCCAGCCTGCTGGCATAAACACTCAAGCGGCCAAGAGCCGCTTTTATTTAATTTGGAAGCCTTAGCACCTTTATTTTTGCGGAAGCTTTTAGTTTTTCAAAATAATCTTTAATAGACTCTTCTTCTTTCTTTGCGCTCATTTTCTCTAATACTTCGTTTCTGACGCTCTCAAATTCTGGAACGCCAAACTCTTTTTTATCTTTTATATAAAATGAAACAAACTGATCTTTGACTGGCATAATAGGCGTAAAAGAACCATCTTTTGTATTTTTGAGTATATACACAAGAGCCGGATCAAGAGATTTCGTATCTATCAAAATCTCTTCTTTTACAACGCCTTGCCCATCGGACAAAGGGGAAAGAACTGCTTTTTCTAAGGCAGTTTTATCTTTTGAAGAGTACTGCAACGCCTCTATCTTGGCGGGAGTAGAAAACTCTTTTTTATTATTTTCAAAAAATAGTCTCATATCTTTTTCATCAACGGGGGCAAACTTTTGATATGTAATTTTATGAAAGAGCTTCTCTCTTGACATTTTAGCTCTGACTTCGTTTTTATACTCCTCATAATCTATAAATCTCTTTTGTATAGCGTCTTTAAACTGCGAAAGAGTTAGCCCGTTTGATGCAGCTATCTGCTCTATTCTTTTTTCTACCTCAAAATTATCGATTTTAATATCCTGCTTTGATAGCTCGGCCTCTTCAAGTCTTTTTTCAATCAAAAGCTCAATTGCGTCTTGCCTTGATATCTTTTTTTCTTCGCTAAGTTTTACTATTTCATACATCGTAACAACTTTGCCGTTTACCGTCAAAGCCACGCCGTCTAC
>JAEMQC010000039.1 GCA_022758985.1 Campylobacteraceae bacterium | reverse complement strand
AAAAATTGTAGCTTTTTAGAAAAATAAAACTGGGTGAAATGTTGTATGAAAATTTAGGGGCATTATACAATTTAGCAGGCCAGTATCTCTATGCGGTCTTCGGCTTTTGGCACTAGACACAAAAAGCTATACGCTTCATCACCTATCGTCTCGTAGCTATGGGCCACACCGGCCGGAATAAGCAGCACGTCTCCTGCTTTTGCCTCTATCGTCTTATCGCCCAATACGACTTTTGCCCTACCGCTTAGCACATACTGTTCGTGCTCTACGCTATTTGTATGCAGAGGCATATGTCCGCCCGCTTCTATGATGAAATTTCGCATCGCAAAGTTCGGTGATTCATCCGGTGAGAGAAGCATTTTCATGCTCACGCCCTTCCCTGCTTTTTGCGCCATAGCCTCGATATTTTTGCTCTCTTTATAAACTATCATGCTCTCTCTCCTAAATGGCTTTAGTATTTATAACATACACCGCCTAAGATGAACATATTTGTAGTACAATCCGGTCTTACATATATAAAAAAGCGAAAAACAGATGTCTGGCTCCATAATACTTACGACTTTTAATGCAAGATACACACATACCTCGATAGCCCTACGCTATCTGTACGCAAATCTACACGAACTGCAAAACGACGCGCATATAATGGAGTTCGTCATTAACGAAAACATACAGACGATAGCCGAAAAAATCCTCGCAAAAAACCCGCGCATAGTAGCTGTATCCACATATATATGGAATGCAAGCGACGTCAAAGAGCTTATAGACACGATCAAAAAAGTATCGCCGAACACGATAGTTGTTCTGGGAGGGCCGGAAGTGAGCTACTTTCCGATAAGGGTTGATTTTAAAAACGCGGACTATATCGTGCAAGGAGCCGGCGAAAAAGCTTTTTATGAACTGTGTGGACAAATCCTAAAAGGCAGAGCGCCGAAAGAGAGGATAATAAAAGCGGCCAGACAAAATATAAAAGAGATTGGGCTTGCTTATAAATACTATACCGACGAGGATATTGCCCATAGATATATCTACGTAGAGGCGTCTAGAGGATGCCCTTTTGAGTGCGAATTTTGCCTATCCTCCATAGACGAGCGCATAGAGTATTTCGATACGGCAAAGCTACTTGAAGAATTTGAAACGCTATGGCAAAGAGGGGCTAGAAACTTCAAGTTTATAGATAGGACTTTTAATCTAAACATGAAAGTGGCGAACGAATTGCTCGATTTTTTCCTAGCCAAAGAGCCGCCGTATCTGCTGCATTTCGAGGTTATCCCAGACAGTTTCCCGCCAAGACTAAAAGAGAAGCTCAAACTGTTTCCACCGGCCTCGCTTCAACTAGAGGTTGGCATACAAACACTAAACGAAGAGGTAGCGGCCAGGATAAATAGAAATATCGACATAGAAAAAATTAGGCAAAATGTAGCGTTTTTGGAAAACGAAACGCACGCACACATGCATCTGGACCTCATCGTCGGGCTTCCGGGAGAGAGCGTGGAGAGCTTCGGTAAAAACCTAAACGAGCTATGCCGACTCACAAAATCGGAGATACAGGTCGGCATACTAAAAAAACTATCCGGTACGACCCTGGCAAGACACGACGAAGAGTACGGTATGATTTATTCGGATACGCCTCCATACGATATTTTGCAAAACAATCTTATATCTTTTGGGCAGATGCAAAAACTAAAGCGGTTTGCCAGATTTTGGGATATAGCTTACAACAGCGGAAATTTCAAAGAGACAATAACACTGCTATGGCCGAATGGAGACGTTTTCGGGGCTTTTTACGGTTTTTCAGAGTGGATTTACGAACAGACCGACTCAACTTGGCAAATATCACTAAACAGGTTTGCAAAACTGCTTTTTGAATACTTAACAAAAGAATTAAAACTTGATGCGCAAAAAGTCGCAGACTTCATAGTCGGTGATATCGCAAGAGTCGAGGGACGCTCGCTGCCTGCATTTTTGAAGGAGTATGCCTCTCATATTCCCGAGCAACATACAAAGGAAGGGTCAAAGTTTGGCAAAAGACAGCAGCTTTGGGCTAAGTAGCCCCTAGGATTGCATCTTATACGCCTTGTGTACTAGCTGTCCGGTTGCGTCAAAATATAGATAGTTTAGTACATCGGGCGCAACTTCTAGTCCGGCTAGATACCGAAGGGCGATATTCGCCTCAAACGAAGCTATAAAAGCGACGATAGGCGGCGCTATTCCGGCAGGTTTTCTATCGTTGATCACAAAAGATTTTGCATATTGCGCATTTTTAAAAAGACAAACCTGGCCGTGCCACTCTTCTACGGAGGCGTATAGCCACGGCATATTTTTTGATTTTGCGTACTCTTCGAGCTGCGCACGAGTAGGCAAATTGTCCGTCGCATCTATCAAAAGATCGAACGAAAGCCCTTTTTTTGCAAACTCTTCGAACGACTCTGCGTAAGTTATTAACTTTACCCCGTCATATCTTGAAGCTATAAGCTCCTCTACACATTCGCACTTTAGCCTGCCCTCATCCGACATCTTGAAGGCTATCTGTCTGTGTATATTGTGAATAGATACGGTATCGAAATCGACGAGATGAATCTCGCCTATACCGCTTGAGCCGAGAGTAATCGCAAGGGTAGAGCCGAGCCCTCCGCACCCTATAATAGCTATCTTTTTTGTCGATAATAGTTTTTGGGTATTTTCACCCCATAGTTTTATCTGTCTGCTGAAATATTCGTTCATATCGGCGGGCATTTAAAAATCCGTGTTTTAAGTTAAAGCATAACTATAACAAAATTATAAAAAATTATTTTAAAGAGGCGCAAAAGCTCGGTGCAACAGTTCTTATCAGACCTAAACGAAATATTGGCAAGCAGTCTCGGACTTACACACGACGAAAATATAGGCATATCCGTACTAAGCGCCAGTTTGCTTTTGTCCTTAATAGCTTTTATTCTAAGCATAATAACGGCGGTAAAAATATACAAGAAAAAACCGAAGCTTGAGGCGCTAATAGCAAAAGATGAGGAGCCGGAAGTTGTTCCACAAAAAGATGTTACGATAGATATAGGAGAGTTTGGACGTATTCTTGATGATACGAGAGTGCTCGTCAAAGGAGCCGAACTGGAGTATTTTATACTCAAAAAAAACAAGTACGAAAAAAGCTCGCTTCCGCCCGGAACGATAGTGGTAATCTTAAAGAGAAATGCGAAAGAGGCCCACGTTAAGCCGGCGGACGAAAAAGACGTCAGACGGCTTAAAGGGCATATCTAGCTTTTAATAAAATCTACGACGGAGTTTTCAAGCTCGGATATTTTTAGAGGCGTTTTGTTTGGCATCTCAACATGCAAAAGCTTCTCTATGTCAGGATGAAGCGCACACGAAAACAAGCTCTTTATTTTGGCTATAGCATCTCTATCTCTAAACGATTTTTTGGAAGGCTCTATCGCTTCCAGTACGCTAGGTGAAAACTTCGTCCACTCCGCCGTAGAGTACATAACGGTCTTTTTGCCGCCTGATTTGTAAGCCTTGACGCAAAGAGCCGTGTGTGGATCCATCAGGTAGCCTTTTTTTGCATACCTAGCGATAATCTCTTTTGAATATTCGTCATCTCCGTATACGGCGTCAAAATCGTCTCTGAGCGCCTCAAGTTCAGCGCTTGTCAGTTTATAGCATCTATTTTTGACTAGCTCATCCATAAGCTCTTTTGTTCTTGCCGAACCAAACTTATCAAACAAAATTCTCTCGATATTAGAAGAGATCAAAATATCCATAGCCGGAGATATGGTCTTTACGAGCTCTCTTTTTGTGAGGTCGTATGAGCCGCTTGTGATAAGCTCCGTTAGTATGTTATTGGCGTTTGACGCTATGTTGATCTTGTTTAGAGGCAGCCCCATTCTTTTTGCATAGTATGCACCCAGAGCGTTGCCAAAGTTGCCCGACGGCACGATAACGTCTATCTTTTCGCCGATTTTGATCTCATTTTTTGCGAGCAGTTGCAGGTATGCATAAAAGTGATATACGGTTTGAAATGCTATACGTCCGAAATTTACGGAGTTTGCTGCAGAAACCTTATACCCGTATCCGGCTAGTTTTGCTTGAAACTCGCTTGAGCCAAGAAGCGATTTTAGGGCACTTTGCGCATCGTCAAAGCTACCGTCTATGCCTATGACTTTGAGATTGTCGCCGTCTAGATCAACCATCTGAAGCTTTTGGATGTCGCTAGTGCCGCCCTCCGGATAGAGGCAGACAACCTTTACGTTCTTTGCATTTTTGAACGTCTTTAGCGCCGCAGGGCCGGTATCGCCGCTTGTTGCCGTCATAACCAGATATTTTTGATTTTGTTCTTTCGCTAAATCCGAAAATATAGAGCCAAACGGTTGAAGCGCCATATCTTTAAACGCCCTAGTAGGTCCGTGATACAGCTCGCAAACAAACAAATCATCTTCTATTTTTGAGAGCGGAGCGGAGTCGGTACTATCGAAGCTATCGTATCTATCGAGAGCTTTTTTGAGCGACGCATCAGATATATCCATATCAAAAATCTTAAAAAGCGTGTACGCAAGCTCTTTGTAGCTCATATCTTTTGCGCCAAGTAAAAACTCGGCATCAATAGTCGGCAGATGAAGCGGGGAGTATAGACCGCCGTAGCTTGCGGA
>JAEMQC010000126.1 GCA_022758985.1 Campylobacteraceae bacterium | reverse complement strand
ATTTGCACGACTTGCGTATTGGACTGAACTTTGGGATAAAGGACTTTTGCGTGTTAAGCGATTTTATGGCGATAGAGAAAATGAAAAAAGAATAACTCGTCTTGAACTTTGGTTAACTTCTTATGTTGACGGCGTACCGACAGAAGACCTTATCAGCGATTGGGACGCCGACCAGTACGACACAGTAGAAACTTATGACGCTGAATATTTCTTATTTGTGTCTCCGACATTAAAAGAGACATTAGAACAGATGTCGGCGTAAGATGGAAGATATAAACAAAGAAGCATTACTTCTTATCTCTAAAATAGAGATTTCTTGCCGTATGTTCGTAAGTAACGCAAAATCTTATCACGGCGGAAGCGGCGGCACTCATATTAATATTACCGCTCTAATTACCCACTATGACAAGCTTTGTGACGCATTGGACGAATATCAAGAGCTTAACGACCACTTTGCAGAAATGATGGTTGAGAAAGCCATAGACTTAGAAAAACTATTTAAACCAAACAAGGAGTAAAAATGAAATTTAAAACATACAAAAAAATATATGCTGGGCTTGGATTTTCTCAAAATCAGCTTTGGGCTATCTACATTACAACTGTAAAGGGTAGCGGTCTTGGCGCTCTTTTAAATATGACATATAAGGATAAAAAATGAATGAACAACTACTAAGACTAAAACAAGTCGTGCAATTAACCAACATTTCAAGAGCCACTATTTGGCGCTGGGTCAAAGCCGGGAGTTTCCCAAAACCTATGAAAATTACTAACCGTGTTGTTGTTTGGAAAAATAGCGACATACAAGCCTATATCGCAAGCGTTACGCAAAGTGCCTAAGCTTGCTTTAGCTTGTCTAGGAAATCCGCCCACCATTGCATAAGCTCCCTGCGTTCTTCGATATAGTCTGCGTGGTTGTAGGTTGCCCTGATTTTATTTGTATCTTTATGCGCTAAACAGGCTTCTATAATATCGCTGTCAAAGCCTGCGGCTCGTTTGTTTGCGTTTAGAAATGTGCTTGCGGTATGCCTAAAGCCGTGCGCCACTGTTTCATCCGCAAAGCCGCTTATTTGTATTCCTTTGTTTAGCGTATTTTCTGACAAAGGATTTATGGAGCGAATAGGGCTTGCAAAAATATACTCGCTATGCTCCGTAAACGGCTTAATTTCGTTAATGATAGCCAAAGCCTGACGACTTAGCGGCACTATGTGTTCGGCTTTCATTTTCATTCTATCTGCCGGAATAGTCCATATTTTCTTTTTAAAATCTACCTCGCACCATTTGGCGGCTCTTGCCTCTGTCGGTCTAGTAAAAACAAGCGGTAAAAATCTAAGCAGTTGGCGTGTCACAAACTCGCCTTTGTATCCATCAAAAGCGGTTAGCATTTCGCCAAACCTTGCCGGTTCTTTGATAAAGCGAAAATTATTTGGTTTTGGTCGTTTGAATGTGTTTCGTATATCAATATCAGCCGTGATGTTGTGCTTTGTTGCTCCTATGCTTATCGCATACTTCCAAATGCCGCTACAGTACGACAAACACCTTAACGCCGTCATAGGACTTCTAATCTCTACTATCTTGATTGCGTTTACTAGGTCAGCGTGCGTTATTTCGTTTATCGGCTTCTTGCCCAATACCGGATATAAGTTTTTCTCTATTCTGCGTTTTTTGGTTGCGTATGTCCACGCCGCTAGTCTGCCCTCTGATATTTCTAGCCAATCTTCTGCCAAAGCTTCAAAAGTGTTTTTAGCTTCCGTTTCTTTTTGTTGTTTCTCTTTTTTGATGTTTAGTTTTTGTTCTGCTGGATTTATTCCGTTTGATATACTCTTTTGATATACGGCTCGTTTTTCTCTTGCGTCCAAAAGAGTTACCGCCGGATAAGCTCCAAAGCTTGTTAAATATCTTTTGCCGTCTACGCTGTACTGTAGTCGCCATATTTTGGAGCCCGTGGCTTTGATAAGCAGATACAACCCTCCACCATCCGTAAGCGTATAATCTTTGTCTCTCGGCTTTGCGTTCTTAATCTGCATATCATTAAGTGGCGTAACAATTCTCGGCATTTTTTGATATACCTTTCTTTTTGTTTTTTGCTATATGGCAAAATATATCAAAAAGTATATCAAAACTTGTGAAATGTTGATATATTCTATGAAATTTTATGAGACGAACAATTTGGCCGAACCGTTGATTTTAAAGGACTTAAGAGACTTTTTGGAGTGTTGTGGGATAGGTCGGTGGTGCCCCGGAGTGGATTCGAACCAATGGCCTCAGAATTAGGAATTCTGCGCTCTATCCATCTGAGCTACCGGGACAGCGGCGTAATTATAGCAAAAATTCTCTTTTTGGATTTACCCGCACTTTGTGACAAAACTTGAGAAAATTTCAGTTAATTTCACTATCTCGTCGGCGCTTACGCATTCGTTTGGGGCGTGTATAGTCTCGTTTCTAGGTCCAAACTCTAGTACGGCTATCCCCTCTTTGGCAATAAATCTTGCGTCGCTAGTGCCGCCTGCGGTTGAAGCTTTCGGTTTGTAACCGGTGGCAGCTTCTACACATTCGGCTAGTTTTTCAAAGTATAGCTTTGATTTTTCATCTTTTTCTAGGAGAAAAGAGTTTGAGCTTTGCTCCATGGAGAGTTCAAATTTTTCTATTCCTGCTTTTTGCATAGCCTCTTTCAAAAACAAATCCACTTTTTTTGTATCCGTAGCCGTAGAGTTTCTGATATTGAAAAGTATTTCAAGCTCGCTAGGGATTACGTTGTGTTTGCCGTAGCCGCTTTTTATATCGGTAATCACTAGGCGACTCGGTGCAAAAAATTCGTCTCCACTATCAAGCTCCTTGTCGGCTATGAGTGTCAGTAGTTTTGAGGCTAAAACGATTGGATTTATTGCCTTTTCTGGGTATGCCGCATGTCCGCCGCGACCTATTATTTTTATTTTGCCGTTTATGGAGCCTCTGCGCCCGACTTTTATGGTGTCGCCAAAGGCTGCTTCGCATGTCGGTTCTGCAACGATACAAAAATCAGGAAGCATATTTAGCTCTTTTAATTTTTCTAGCATGAGAGTTGTGCCGTAGATCGCATCACCCTCTTCATCGCTTGTAATCAGAGTCGACAATGTGCCTTTAAAATTTTCGGTATGTTTTAGCGTATAAAGAAAAGCGGCCACTCCGCCCTTCATATCGGCGGCTCCTCTGCCATATATGACACCATCTATTTCTGTCGCCTCAAAAGGGTCCGTTCTCCACTCCCCGCCCGCAGGCACTACGTCTATGTGTCCAGCAAAGCATATGTGCTCTCCGTCTCCAAATTTTTTATACAAAAATAGGTTTTTGACGCCTTCTTTTTGGGTCTCTATTGCGTCAAAGCCGTCAAGATATGATTTTATGAATTTAAAGGAGCCGGATTCGCTCGGGGTAACTGACGGAAATGATATAAGGTGTTTTAAAAGCTCTACAGGATTCACTAAACGATTTCTTTAACCAGATTTTTCCCGCTTTGTTTTGCCAGTTTCAGTCCCTCTACGGCGCGAGCTAGGATTGTGGAGATATTGTCATCGTCTCTATGGTGCGCAACACCCATTGATACGGTAACTTTTAGTATCTGCTCCGAGTAGATAAGCTTTGAAATTTCTATTTTTGAGCGAATTCTATTTGCTATTTCAAGCGATTTTTCGGGAGCAAGTCTGTTTAGGACTATAATAAACTCTTCTTCACCGCATCTATATATTTTATCGCCATCTCTTACAGAATTTTTAAATGTATTGGCCAGAAATATAAGAACTTTATCGCCTGCCAAATGTCCAAACTCTTCATTAATTAGCGCAAGATCATCAACGTCTATAAATAAAATAGACATATCCAGTTTTCTGTCACTGCCCGCATATAAGATCTGCTCCATATCACTTGTGAATGCGCGTTTGTTTAATAATTTTGTCAGCGGATCTATTTTTGATTCGCTTAGCGCCTGCTCAAGCTCTGTCTCTAGCCTTCTTATCTCTTCGTCAGAGCGTCTGAGCTCTTCTAGGAGTTGACCTTGGAATGAGAGCATCGACTGCATGATTTTCTGATAGTCTACATGCGCCTTATTTACTTCATCAAGCCTTATGCTATCCAGATAGTCGCTTTGCGCCATGACAGTTTTGGAGATTGAACGGTTGCTGCTACTGAAAGCTTTTAGGCTATCTTTTGAGAGTTTGATGTATTTTTCGAGCTCCTCATCGGCATTTTCGCCAAAACTACTCTGTGAGTATCTCTGAAATAGCTTTGTTATTTCTGGATTGTCGACGTCTGTCAACATTTCACGAAAAATTTTCTCATAGTACTTAGGGTACGACGGAGTTTTGGTTGCGTCCAGCTTTTTTAAAACACTCTCCCTGATTTTGAGAATAAACTCAAATACTTCTTCTTTTTCCAACTCTTGCCGTCCTTTTTGGTATCCACACCAAAGCATTATTTAAATCAATTTTATTCAAAAAATAATAAAAAAATTTAGACAACGGCATCCAATTGCCACACGGATGTCAAAGCGCTGTCGTTTTTGGCCCCTTTTTTTCTTTTTGACTAAAGTCGGGAAAGAGCGGCAAGCCGCGAGAGCCGTCTGCTGAAGACCTAATTTTGAGCTTTGCTCAAAACAAGCGAAGCGCTCGGGCGAAAGCCCGATGTTTCCTTGAAAA
>JAEMQC010000095.1 GCA_022758985.1 Campylobacteraceae bacterium | reverse complement strand
AATTACTTTAAAAATTAGTGTATTACAATACCGTATTACAAAAAACGGAGGCTCAAGATGCTAACAGTCAGACTCCCAGACGAGCTAGAGCATAGACTAGACACTTTCGCAAGGAGCGAACATCAGCCAAAATCGCAAGTAGTCAAAGACGCTCTGCTTTTTTATTTTGAAAACAAAGAGGAAGCCAAAAAACAGACGGCTTATACGCTAGGCAAAGAGCTATTTGGCAAATACGGTAGCGGGGATGGCAAGCTTTCTGCAAACTACAAAGAAAAACTAAAAGAGAAGCTGCATGCAAAAAACGCTCATTGATGCGGGACCGATGATTGCTCTTTTTGACAAAAGCGATAAGTATCATAAAAAAGTGGTGAAGTTTTTGAGCGGGTATGAGGGTGAGCTAGTGACGACATGGCCTGTCATTACCGAGGTATCGCATATGCTGGATTTTAATATCAAAACACAAATAGATTTTTTGAAGTGGCTAGACCTTGGCGCCGTGAGCATATATCAGACACTTTCGGGCGACATCAAGCGCATCATAACGCTTAGCGAAAAATACATGGATGTGCCGATGGATTTGGCTGATAGCTCACTCATCGTCGCAAGCGAAAAACTTGGCATCAAGGATATTTTGACGATAGATAGCGATTACGACATCTACAGAACAATCAAAAAAGAGCCGCTTAATAATCTTCTTGCGATATCAAAATAACATGAAAATAACAGACTTCAAACTATCAATCATCAAAAGCGAACTCAAAAAACCGTTTGTTACCAATATCCGCCGGGTTGACGCAATAGAAGACGTACTGCTCACCCTTATCACCGATGACGGAACGAAAGGGTATGGCGAAGCGCCGCCGACGGTGGCTATTACGGGCGAAGATATAGGGACGATAGAAAAAACCATAAAAGAGCGAATATTTCCTGCCATCAAGGGTCTGGAGCTTGGCGGCAATGATATTTTTGAGGCTTTGCATGCTAGCGTGACGAAGAGTACATCAGCGAAGGCGTGCGTAGATATGGCTATTTATGATATTCTAGCTAAGAGTGCGAATAAACCGCTATATGAATATCTAGGCGGCAAGGCAAAAACGCTTCGCACCAATCTCACGATAAGTCTCGGCTCGCCTGAGGTAATGCTGAAAGATGCAATAGAGGCATACAACGACGGATTTTCCGTGCTCAAAGTCAAAGTCGGAACCGACAAAAAAGAGTGCGTAGAGGCGATGCAAAGTATCAGAGCCGCCCTCCCATCAGCGATTCTAAGAGTAGATGCCAATCAAGCGTGGGATGCAAAAACAGCGCTTGACATCATAGAATCAATCGCCCCGCTAGGCATTGAGCTAGTAGAGCAGCCCACATGCGCAGAGGATTTGGCAGGGCTTGCCGAAATAACGGCGCACTCATCCATCCCCATTCTCGCCGACGAATCGGTCTTTGACTACGAGGATGCCGTGCGAATACTAGATGGACGAATGGCGGACTACATCAATATCAAGCTAATGAAAACAGGCGGAATATACGAAGCTATAAAAATAGCGGCTTTGGCAAAAGAGAGGGGTGCCAAAGTGATGATGGGCTCGATGCTAGAATCAGTAGTGAGCATCTCCGCCGCCGTACACTTCGCAATGAGCGATGACAATATCTGCTTTTACGACCTTGACGGCCCACTGCTAGCCAAACCCTCATCCGTCAAAAATGCACTGATATTTGAAAAAGATGAGATAACCGTATCTGAATGCATAGGACTCGGGGTAAAGCTTTAAACGGTAAAATTCACGAATGGACGCAAATTTTTATAACCTAAACATCGAAAGAGCGGCGCTAAGCTCTATACTTTACGACCCTGCGATATTTGACGACGTATCGGCGGCTATGAGCGAAGATGAGTTCTACCACCCTTTCCATAAGGCCATATATGCGACCATGCTTCACCTATCCGCAACGTCAATGCCGATAGACGAGGAGTTCATACGACAGAAGTTCAAAGGACCGGAGTTTGACTCCGACTCGTTTTTTGAAGTGCTATCCACCACCCCACTCCCAAATCTCAAGCCATATATTGAAGAGTTAAAAGAGCTATCCACAAAGCGAAAGCTTTTTAGTTTTACCAATGAGATAAAAGCAGAGTGTATGACACAAAAGGAGTCATCTGAGATTATCAACTTAGCCGAGACGAAACTATTTAAGATAGCTACTGCCAGCAGCACCAAAGATTTCAGGGAACCGGACGAAATCACAAAAAGTACGCTTGATTATATGCTCGAGATGAAAAAGCGCGGCGACAACCTGCTAGTCGGTATCGATACTGGCTTTTACGAACTCAATAAGAAAAACGCCGGTTTTGGCAAAGGCGACCTCATCATCATAGCGGCTCGTCCGGCGATGGGAAAAACAGCTTTTGCGCTAAACATCGCATCAAACGCCCTTGCACAAGGGGTCGGCGTCGCAATATTCTCTCTTGAGATGCCAGCCGAACAGCTAATGCTAAGGATGATAGCCGCAAAGACCAGCATACCACTTCAAGATTTGAGGGTTGCAAATATAAACGACGAACAGTGGAGCAGAGTCAGCGATGCCATGCAGCATTTTTCCGATTCAAAACTATTCGTGGATGATGAAGGCAACCTTACGATGTCGGCACTTAAAAGCAAGCTTAGAAAACTAAAAGCAAGGCACAAAGAGATAGGTCTAGCCATCATAGACTACCTCCAGATCATGTCAAGTAGCGGAAACAAAGACAGACACTTAGAGGTATCCGATATGTCAAGGGGGCTAAAACTCCTTGCTCGTGAGCTGGAGATGCCGATAATCGCTCTCTCACAGCTCAACCGCTCCCTTGAAGCCAGAGCCGATAAACGCCCTATGCTAAGCGACTTAAGGGAGTCGGGCTCCATCGAGCAAGACGCCGACCAGATACTATTTGTCTACCGTGACGACGTATATAGAGCGAGAGAAGAGAAAGAAAAAGAGATGAAAGCCAAGGCGGAAGGCAAAGAGTATAGAAGTAGCTTTGAAGAGAAGACCGAAGAGGAAGCCGAAATCATCATCGGTAAAAACAGAAACGGCCCTACCGGGATAGTAAATCTAGTATTTCACAAGCGGTTTACCAGGTTTGAATCGGCAGGCGGACACTTCACGGAGCACGTCTTTGCAGAGACTAAAGCGCCGATGGAAAACATAGAGTTCTCACACATCAAGCTATCATGACGCAAAATGCCGTTTTGGAGTGGTTCACATCCAGGGTGGCGATTTTTTGGCTACTGCTCCTTGTCGTGCTGTCGGCAAACCTCGCTTACTCTTTTATTAGCTATCAAAAACTAACAGAGTTTGAATACGCCTCCATAAACGCCAAACTAATCTCATCCAAAGAGAGACGCTCAAAAAACGGGGAACCATACTTTTTACTCCTGTTTCGCTCAAATGCTTTGGACTTTAGGGCATACTCTAAAATCAATATGAAATCAAATGAGGGAAGATATTTTGATCTTATAGTCAAAACCGACAAGCTCTCTTTTGCGGACACCTTCAAAGCGCCAAAACTTAAAATAGAGTCGATGACTACAAGCAGCCAAAACGATTTAATAAAAGAGGCTTTTAGACGGTTCATATCCGACCAACACGAATCACCGCAAATAAAAGAGCTGTATCTAAATCTATTTTTAAACTCCGAAGTCGGCTCGGAGGTGGAAGATTTTATAAACGCTTACGGGTTAGGGGCATTTTTCGCTATTAGCGGGCTAAACGTAGCACTTCTAACCGGCTTTATATTCCTTATCTTATCGCCTCCGTTCAGGCTTTTTCAAGATAGATTTTTTCCGTACGTAAATAGAAAAGTTTGGATATTTGCTCTTTGCTTTGCGTTTTTGCTTTTTTATTCGTATCTGACCGACTTTACACCTTCTTTCGTGCGAGCCGTCATAGCGGCAATAGTTGTGTTCTATTTTGCACTCAGAGCCGATGAGATAGTAAACTACAAAACTCTTCTGCTCACCACCGCCGTCTGCGTAGCCTTCTTTCCGGCTTTCTTGTTTTCCATTGGATTTTGGCTCTCTTTTTACGGCGTCTTCTTGATATTTCTATTTCTCTCAAACACCGAATTTAAAAGCAACATCACTGTATACATAGCGCTAAGTTCATGGCTCTTTTTAGCAATGATGCCTATCATCCACTATCTCTTTTCGCTTTTTACACTAGCTCACCTGCTAAATACACTATTTGGAGCTATTTTTGATATATTTTATCCCATCTCACTAGTATTGCATATTGTTGGGCTAGGTTGGATTTTCGACCCTCTTTTACTAAAAGCCGTAAAAAGCTCTTCGCTTCTCTCTAGAGGCGAATTTTCGACGCCGCTTTGGTTTTTTATCTCCTATATCGCATTATCGTTTTTGGCAGCCTTTGATAAAAGAGTCTTTTTTGTGCTAAACGTCGCTATATTCTCATATTTTTCGGCGGCTATGCTGTTTTTATGGAACCAGGGCATACCCGGCTAGCTGATAATCAACTATAAAAACGGTTGCCGAGGGCGCTACTTGGACGCTCTTTTCCAAAATACGCTCCACCGTTTTTACATCTGCGCTCTTGCAGCTATAGAGCGCTTTTTTGTCGGCTCTGAGGCGGACAATGCCAATGTGAATAAGCACATATCGCGTCTTATATAAACATGTGAGCAAACTTATATAAAACGCAAAGCGGAAAAACCG
>JAEMQC010000044.1 GCA_022758985.1 Campylobacteraceae bacterium | reverse complement strand
TTGGGAGTTTATAGAAAAACATAGCTTTCAAAACGCCTCCGCCATCCACGCCATCACCGAAAATGAAGTCGCTCAGGTAGTGCGCCTTGTATCATCCAAACATACATTTGTGATACCAAATGGCATAGAGACGCTATCACACAACCCAAAAGTTGCTTTCCCAAAAGAGCCGACAATATTGTTCATAGGCAGACTTCATCCCAAAAAAGGTCTGGATAGGTTGATGATGGCAATAGCCGACTTGGATGTTAGGCTGCTCGTCGCAGGCGATGGCGAGGCTGAATACAAAAAACATATCTATGATTTGGTCGGTAAGCTAAATATTGGCAAAAAGGTGGAGTTTTTGGGGTTTGTAGACAAAGAGCAAAAAAAGGCGCTATACGAAAAGGCTAGTTTTGTCTGCGTGCCATCCCACTCCGAGGGGTTCTCTCTCGTCGTACTTGAAGCTATATCACACGGCCTACCTGTGCTTATTAGCAAGGCGTGTCACTTTGATGACATAAAAAGGCACGGAGCCGGCATCGTGATAGAGGACAATGAGCCAACTACAATTAAAGAAGGTATTCGGCTCATATTGGCGCTTGATTCTTCTAAGCTATCCGAAAAGTCTTACAGCTTATCAAAAGATTTTTCTTTAGAAATAGTATCCAGTAGGCTTTTGCTAGAATACGAGAAAATTTTACAGGCTAGTAAATGATTATACTTGGACTAAACGCCTATCACGGCGACGCTTCGGCGGCAATTATCAAAGACGGTGAGCTAATATGCGCCACCGAAGAGGAGCGCATCAGGCGAATCAAGCACTGGGCGGGGATGCCATCTGAGGCTATCAAATTTTGTCTAGCAGAGTGCGGTATAACCATCGCCGATGTCGACTACATAGCCATCTCTCGTGACCCGAGCGCAAATTTTTTCAAAAAAGCGCTCTACTCTTTGACGCACAACTTTAGCATTTCAAAAATCATCGACAGGTTGACGAACGCCAAAAAAGTCGGCGGGTCGCTAAAAGGCGAGATAGCAATGGCGCTTGGCGTAGATGAGGCAGTCATCAGGGCAGAGTTTGTCAATGTCGAACACCACAAAGCGCACATGGCTAGCGCATTTTTTGCCTCTCCTTTTGAAGAGTCGGCCATACTCTCCATAGACGGCTTCGGCGACTTCGCATCGACGATGATAGGTGTCGGCAAGGACAATGCGATAGAGACATTGGATGTCGTCAACTATCCGCACTCTCTGGGCGTATTTTATACGACGTTTACGCAGTGGCTTGGATTTATGAATTACGGCGACGAGTACAAGGTCATGGGGCTAGCGCCTTACGGCAAGCCGCAATATACCGAGAAGGTATTTAAGACGCTTAGACTGAAGGATAACGGGCTTTTTGAGCTGGAAGAGAAGTATTTCAGACACCCAAAAGAGGGTGTGGCTATGAGCTGGGACGGCGGGGAGCCAAAGATAGGGGTGCTCTACTCCGATGAGCTAATAGCCGAGTTTGGAGCCCCAAGGGCAAAAGATGAGCCGTTGACCGATTTTCATAAGGATATGGCGGCAAGCGTACAAAGGGTGTGCGAAGAGGTCATTTTCCACATACTAAGAGCGCTTCACGCAAGAACGGGGCAAAAAAATATCTGTATCGCTGGAGGCGTGGCGCAAAACTCCGTAGCAAACGGCAAGATACTAGCAAATACACCTTTTGAAGCGCTCTATATCCCACCGGCCGGACATGATGCCGGTACGTCGATAGGTGCGGCGCTATGGGTACTCAATGTGATCCTAAAAGGCCCTAGAATAGAGCCTATGATGCACGGCTATCTGGGCGCTTGTTTTTCGGATGAGCAAATAGAGGCATATTTGAGCGCACAAAATCTGTCGTATGAGAAGCTATCGCAAGATGCGCTTCTAGACAAGGTTACCGATTGCCTTATTGGCGGCGGTGTGGTCGGTTGGTTTCAAGGTCGTGCAGAGTTTGGTCCTCGCGCTCTCGGTCACCGCTCCATTATAGCAGATCCTAGACGAGAGGATGCAAAGGATATCTTGAACCTAAAGATAAAGCGCAGAGAGTCATTTCGGCCGTTTGCGCCGTCAATACTTAAAGAGAGGGTAGCTGAGTACTTCGAGCAAGACGACAATGTGCCTTTTATGGAGAAGGTATTTGTGATACGAGAGCAAAAGCGCACACAAATCCCTGCTGTGACCCATGTTGACGGTACCGGAAGGCTTCAAAGCGTTGATGCGAACGTTGAGCCATTGTATCATGCGCTTATTTCTAGATTTTGTGACAAGACGGGTGTGCCGATACTTCTAAATACGTCGTTTAATGAAAACGAGCCTATCGTCAACGATCCTGCCCATGCGCTAGATTGTTTTTTGAGGACAAAAATGGATATGCTAGTCCTTGGAAATTTCGTAGTAAGAAGATAAGATGGGACAGGTAAAGGTCGAGATTACAGTTCAAAATCTACTTGATAAATCAAAAGTGGAGACCACTATGGCCATAGTGGATACGGGGGCTACATTTTTGTGTTTACCAAGAGATATGGTGGAGCGCCTAAATCTAGAGTTTGCCAGAGAGATCGAAGTGCGTACGACAAATGGCAAAGCCAAAAGACGGATATACAAAGGCGTAGAGCTGACTATCAAAGACAGAAGCGCAACGGTTGATGTGGTCGAGCTTGACAATTCACTCCCACCGCTTGTGGGCTACATACCGCTTGAGGCTATGGACTGGGTGGTATATCCAGATAAGCTTGATATATTTGCAAATCCAGAGCACAACAACGAATATATGATAGATCTGCTATAAATGAAAATTTCCATCATCACCCCAAGCTTTAATAGCCAAAAGAGCATTGCTCAGACCATAGAGTCTGTTTTGGCTCAAGATTTCCACGACATCGAATACATCATCATCGACGGCGGCTCAACGGACGGTACGAAAAATATCGTCCAAAGCTATGGTGACAAAATATCAAGATTTGTATGTGAGCCAGACAACGGCATATATGACGCTATGAACAAAGGTATTAGGCTTGCCAGCGGCGATATAGTCGGCATCCTAAACTCCGATGATTTTTATGCCTATACGGATGTTATAAAAGATGTGGTGGCCGCCTTTGAATCTGACGCAGATATCGGAATTGTATACGGTGATTTATTGTATGTGGATGCAAAAGATACGAATAAAACTGTTAGAGTGTGGAGGTCCGGAGAGTATAAAAGTGGGCTGTTTGAGTCTGGTTGGCATCCGCCTCACCCATCTTTTTTTGTCCGCAAAAGCATATACGATAAATACGGTACATTTAATACTAGTTTCAAAATAGCCGCAGATTATGAGTTAATGCTTAGACTTATGCATAAGCGCTCCGTAAAAGCCGCATATATTCCAAAAGTTTTTGTTAAAATGCGTACAGGCGGAGCCAGTAATGGCTCAATATTTGGCATTGTAAAAGCAAATATTGAGTGTTTGAATGCATGGAAAATTAACGGCCTTGGAATAAGACCTTTGATTTTTTTTAGAAAACCGATATCAAAAATAAAACAACTTTTTGAAGGAAAAAAATGGCCACAAAAGTAGCCTTAATCACGGGAATAACAGGTCAAGACGGCGCATATTTAGCCGAGTTTTTGCTTAAAAAAGGGTATGAGGTACACGGAATTAAGAGGCGAAGCTCTCTTTTTAACACCGACAGAATAGACCATCTATACCAAGACCCGCATGAGAGTGATGTAAAGTTCAAGCTCCATCACGGCGATTTGACGGATAGTACAAATCTCATAAGAATAATTCAAGAAGTACAACCTGATGAGATATATAACCTTGCGGCAATGAGCCATGTGCATGTGTCATTTGAGACCCCAGAATATACGGCCAATGCCGATGGTATAGGAACACTCCGTATTTTGGAGGCTGTAAGACTTCTTGGGCTTACAAAAAAAACAAAGATTTATCAGGCAAGTACCTCCGAGCTTTACGGTCTTGTGCAGGCAGTGCCCCAGTCTGAGACTACCCCGTTTTATCCGAGAAGCCCTTATGCAGTTGCAAAAATGTATGCATATTGGATTACTGTAAATTACCGTGAAGCTTACGGTATGTTTGCTTGCAACGGAATACTCTTCAACCATGAATCTCCTATTAGAGGCGAGACATTCGTAACGCGTAAAATCACAAGAGCTGCCGCAAAAATAGCCCTTGGGCTCCAAGACAAGCTCTATCTTGGTAATCTCTCGGCAAAAAGGGACTGGGGGCATGCAAAAGATTATGTTGAGGCTATGTATCTGATACTTCAACAAGATACGCCGGAAGACTTTGTAATAGCTACCGGTATTACGACAGAGGTGCGGGAGTTTGTCAGAATGGCTTTTGCGGAAGTTGGTATAGTCGTTGAGTTTAGGGGCGAAGGAGTTAATGAAAAAGGATATGTGGCAGCGTGTGAAAATTCAGAGTTTCAAGTAGAAATAGGCAAAGAGATAGTGTCCGTAGATCCTAAATATTTCCGTCCTACCGAGGTTGACTTGTTGCTAGGTGACCCTACAAAGTCCAAAACAAAGCTCGGATGGACGCCAAAGTACGATCTTAACGCACTTGTTAAAGATATGATGGCAAGCGATCTCAAACTAATGCAAAAAGATAAGTTTTTGCAAGAGGCTGGGTATAAGACGCTGAGGTATTTCGAGTAGCATGAAGCGAGATTCAAAGATTTATGTTGCTGGGCATCGCGGGCTTGTCGGCAGCGCCATAGTAGAAACTCCCTTTCCTCACACTCCATCTCCTAAAAAGTATATTTTTTCATAATGCTTCCCAAGAAGCGAAATAATTC